>NZ_JAVKEW010000008.1:0-6701 GCF_040226375.1 Coleofasciculus sp. G2-EDA-02
AATGAACAATGGATAATGACCTCTCCTTAAAAGAATAGGATTGAAATTAAGGAAAATCTTTTTTAATTTCTTCGTAAACGAAGAGGTCTTAGACCCAATTAATCAATTATCAATTATCAATTATTAATTATCCATTGATAAACAGGAAGAGTAAGCGATGCAACAGTTAGAACTTTCGTTCATGTCCTCTGATATTAACCTACCGTTTCCAACCGCTCGTCTAATCGAGTTATGGTGTGCTGAACCTGTCTTTTTTGCCTCGCGGGAATTATCAGACACCTACTACACCGAAGGCGCGATCGGTAATTATGCTCTCGCTTATGCACTGGGATGGGCGCGATCGCCCTACCGCCTGATGGGGAAAGATACGGGACGACCAAGATATTTAGAGGATCTTACCCCATTAGCTAAACAGTGCTACATTCTTCCGGCTTACCCAGTCGATGGGGAACTATCATTCCGGTTTGAGCGTTTCAATGCTCTGTCTGATTCCTACTGGTATGCTATGACGAATAACCGTGTAGCAACGGCGCGGGAAGATTTGCCCCTGAAGCGAACCGGGAAAAAGCCAAGTACCTTTCGCCCTAGCAACTTTCCCCAAACTGGCAGATTGCGAGTGATTGAGCGAGGTAGCCGCTTTCAGACATTGGTATTTGGCAATCAAGAACTACCTGAATACATCCGCGTGGGCAAATTTACTAGCAAAGTACGTGTTGATGTTATGGGATCACTGACGGTAACGTTACTTTCTGCGGGTGAACATTACTGCAATGTCTATCTTAGTGCGGCTGATCTGCCGAATAATCTGGAACTATTTAGCTTTGATTTAATCTCGATTCCTCCGGTTTCATTGTTGAAAAACCTGCGGTTTAATGGAGCCGCCTGGAAAGTTGGCGATTTTACCCTACCTGCAAATTTAAGATTCTGTGGTGGATGTATTAATGAGTAATCTAACCATCAACCTCGAACCCCGCAGCATTGCTGCTTGTGCCAACCCTGACTTACCCTCAGACTTGGCGCAAGCATTTATGCAGAAAACACTTCAACACCAAGTTGATGTTTATAAAGCAGCAGAAACGAATGATATTATCCTTGATCTCGCACCAACAGGAACTGGAAAAACGAAGGCTGGGTTGAGTGTGCTGCGTCATAATTCCCAATCCAATGCTGTCTACATTGCACCCACTAACGCACTGATTGCACAGCAAACGGAAGCGGCTGATAAATTTGTGCGGGATGCTGGTTTACCCCATATTGTCAAAGCGGCATCGGCAAAACATATTAAGCGTTGGCGAGGGGATCGAGTTGGCAAGCGGTCAGGAGAAAAGCTGTACAATGTATTGCGAGAACCTGCAACGATTTTTCCAGAATGTGGCGGTGGTCAACCCATTCTGCTGGTGACTAACCCCGATATTTTTTATTATGCCACGTTTTTTGATTACAACAGGTTAGATCGCAGCAATATTGCGAGTGAATTCTACAACAGTTTTGCCACGGTTATCTTTGATGAATTTCACCTGTACGATGCCAAGCAGCTTGTTAGCTTGTTCTTTTATTTGGCGCTTTCTCAAGAGTTTGGTTACTTTCAGTACAATCGCAAAGTTGTTCTGTTGACAGCAACACCGGAACCCGCTTGTGAAGCTGCTCTAAGAACCCTTGAATACTCTGGTGTTAAGATTGCTCACATTGATGGAGAATCAAAAACAGACCATCTTATCTCTTCCCAAACGGCTGTTCGTTTAGAAATTCGTAAGCAATTAGATAGAGATGCACTAATTGCCGATATAGCGAATGAAGTTGTTCACAGGCTCAAAAACTATCCTGATCAAAATGGTGCAGTGATTCTCGACGCTAAAGATATACTCAATCGTTTGTCTGATGAATTGAGAGCAAGAGGGTTAGAAAATAGTTGCGGAAGAATCACAGGTAGTACGCCTCTCAATCAGCGACAAAAATCAGCACAAAAACAGGTGATTTTAGCAACCAGTACAGTTGATGTTGGGTTTAACTTTGAGCGTGAAGTTGAGCCAGAGCGACAGAACCTAGATTGGCTGATTTTTTCATCTCGCGATCGCTTTGCTTTTTGGCAGCGTCTTGGGCGAGTTGGGCGGGTGTTGGGTAAGCCAAAAACGGATGTTCCCTCACAGGCGATCGCGTATTTACCTGAGCAAGCTTGGGAACAGGGAATCGAGAATTTAGACGGTTTTGGTGGACGAGAAGCCCTCAAGCAAATGCTAGAGAGTTTGGACTGTATGAATCGTTCGTTTTTAGAGATTTACTGGTGTTCTGAAGCCTTTCTAGAGATAGCAAAACCTTTACTTGAGTTTGAGACTTTTCTAGAAGGTTTACCTAATGAATATTTGGTGATTAAAGTTTATCAAACGCTTCAGAATATACTGAATGGAAAACGAGGATGGGACTATTACAGAAGGCGAATTAAAGTATTAAAAGGTGCAGAGGATATTGCCCGAAAAACGGTTAAAGAGATTCAAAAGAATTGGAAATATGTCAAAGGCGGTCAAAGCTTTGTCATGAGTTATCTGAGAGCTTACTGTCCAGAAGATTTTGATGAGATTAAATCTGGACGCACTTCTATTAAAGATATTGAGCAGATGATTCAGAAAGACAAAGAGCTGGCACAAGACATACAAGAATACGCCGTAATTATTAAGGAAAGCTATGCTCCTTTATTTCGATTTCGAGACAGCTTGTTTAATAGTCTAAAAATTTATGATCCACATAATCTGCTTTTGGATGAAGTGGGAGAAACCAACCTTGACCCCATTCATTTACTGCGCTTCTATGAATTTGAGACTGATGGTGAGCGCATTGAAGTTACATCACGAGCTGAACCACCGTATAATCTCGCTTTTTCGCTGCTAGTTGATGATTTGGAAGAATTCAAAAATACGCTCTTGTGCAAGCTTTATGCGTTTGAAAATTGCAGTATTAAGCGAATGCATGGCGATGTTGTACGTCCTACACCATCAGTTATTGAGAAACAGCTTATTCCCGGCGTAATTGTTGCTGAAACGGCGAAGAATCGCTGGGCGATCGCGCGTTTGAGAAAGCAGGGATTAGAGTGTTACCCCATTTTTGTCTCGTCCTACGAGTCTCCCGCACCGAAGCAATACACATTCTTTCCTAGCTTATCTGGAATTTTGGCGATCGCGGCTGCTGGAGTTGCCCTAAAATGTCCTGATGAAGAGGATTTTTGGGTCATTTAAAAGCTGCTACTTAGTGTTAATATAGAACCTATATGGAGGGTTAGCAATATGCCCCTTTTAAACCCCAATCAATCCTATACGTTTAGTAAAATCTTTGAACTCCAGATTGAGCCAGAGGATTTCGTGACTGAATTTGGCTACACACTTGAACGAATTCGACTGAATTTACCTCAGTATCCTGGTACTTTAGATCGCTTAGAAGAACTGCGATCGCGTATTGAAGAAGTATTGCCTTATGTTAGCCTTGCTAGTGAAACCTCTAGACGAGAAGTTTTGATTTCACAAGTCCTTCTGGATCTCGTTCACTATACCAAAGGTTCAATCTTTGATTACATAAAACTATCATTCATTCAATCCCTAATCTAATGCCTCATAGTCTCATTCTGAACATTCTGCCTCAGTCACCGATTCCCCCGCAATACCTAACCGGGAGACATTTACACGCGCTGTTTCTCACCCTGGTGAGTTCTGTCGATTCCCAACTGGGTGAGTACCTCCATGACGCTAAAGCGGATAAACCCTTTACCCTTAGCCCCTTACAATCGATTATGGGTCAGGGTGATACGTTGCAATGGGAACATATCCAACCTATTGCGGCGGGTACTCCCTGCTGGTGGCGCATTTCCCTGCTGGATGACACTTTATTCAGTAAACTGACTCACCTTTGGCTCAACCTTAACCCCCATCATCCCTGGCATTTGGGTCCAGCTGACTTGCAGATTACCAGCATTCTCGGTACTCCCCAATCGACTCAACCTTGGGCGAATGCGATGAGTTATACACAATTGTACGAGGAATCCTCAGATAGCGATCGCCAAATCCATTTTTCCTTCTGTACCCCTACTGCTTTCCGCCAAAGTAACTATGACTGTGCTTTACCGACGCGAGAGTTGGTTTTTAATAGCTTGATTAAGCGCTGGAATCGGTACAGTGGGCTTGAACTTCCCAAAAGTATTCTCGAACCCATCTTTCCTAGTTTCTTCGACATTCGGACTGAAATTGTTACTGACTCTCGCAGTACGTTTATTGGCTGTATCGGGGCGATGAATTTTCGCCTTCTGGGAAAGGTTGACCCTTTGAGTATTAAGCAAATCAATGCGTTAGCTAATTTTGCCCTTTATAGTGGCGTTGGACGCAAAACTCCCATGGGGATGGGGATGGTGAGACGAATTAGGGGCTGCTGAATAAATGTTGTGGTGGGGGTAGGGAGATGGGGGAGTGTCAAGAGAAAATAGTTTTATCAATGGATAATTAATAATTGATAATTGATAATTGATTAATTGGGTCTAATACCTCTTCGTTTACGAAGAAATTAAGAAATATTTTCCTTAAATTCAATCCTCTTCTTTTAAGGAGAGATCATTATCCATTGTTCATTATCCATTGTCAATTTGTGAACTGTAGGGGCGGGTTTCATTACTATCGTTTTTTGTTCACCCTAATGTCACTAAACCCGCCCTGTCTAAATGACGAATGACGAATGACGAATGACAAATGACAAATGACAAATTACGCATGACAAATGACAAATGACAAATGACAAATTACGCATGACAAATGATGAACGAAATAGAGTATATTCCCATCACAGCACTCAACCACTATGCTTACTGCCCCCATCGCTGCTGGCGGATGTTTTGTGCGGGGGAGTTCAGCGATAATCAATACACAATTGAAGGGACAACATTACATACTCGCGTCCATACTTCTGGAGAGGGACAGCGAGAGGAACGAGAGCAAATTCGAGCCATTTGGCTTAAATCGGAACGTCATCAGCTAATTGGGAAATCGGACTTGATTGAATCAGAATCGGGTCAATTATATCCGGTGGAATATAAGCGGGGACGTCCGGGTGAATGGAATAATGATGAATTACAAGTTTGCGCTCAAGCGTTATGCCTTGAGGAGATGACTGGAAAAAGGATTACAACGGGCTATATTTACTACGCGACTCCCCACCAACGCCAATTTGTAGACATTTCAACGGAGTTGCGACAAGAGACGCTGACAACATTGGACGCGGTAAAAAAGTTGCTGGCTACGGGTACAATGCCTGCGGCTATTTATACTAAACGTTGCTCAGGATGCAGTCTTTATTCCCAATGTTTACCCCAAGCGGCTAGTAAAGTGGAACGTTATCAGGAAATGAATTAAAACAGGAGAACCTTATGGGAACCGTTTATATTACATCTGAGGATGCCTTTATCGGCAAAATTGATGAACGCTTGCAGGTGAAAGCGAATCAACAAAAGCTTTTGGATGTACCGTTGATTAAGGTCGAGGGTCTGGTGGTTCTGGGACGGGCAACGATTTCTCCGGCGGCGCTGACAGAACTTTTAGAACGCAAAATTCCGCTGACGTTTCTTACAGCAACGGGGAAATACTTAGGCAAGTTTGAACCGGAATTGACGAAAAATATTTTTGTCCGTAAAGCGCAGTGGCAAGCCATGGGAGAGTCAGAAAAAGCGATTCATGTGGTTAAAGGTTTTGTCCGAGGTAAGCTCAAAAATTATCGGATGATGCTCTATCGCAATCAGCGCAAACATGGAGCAGTTGAGTTGAGTGAGGCAATAGGTCGTTTGGATCATGCGATCGCGCCGATTAACCAAACCCATAATATTAACTCTCTGCGAGGCTTAGAAGGGGCTGGTAGTGCTGCTTATTTTGGGGTATTTAACCAGCTTATACGCACGACGAGTTTTCGCTTTGAAGCCAGACGTCGCCGCCCTCCTACTGATCCCGTTAACGCCCTACTGAGTTTTGGTTACTCCCTATTGCGTCACGATGTCCAAAGTGCGGTTAATATTGTTGGCTTTGATCCTTATTTGGGTTATCTTCATTGTCAATATTATGGTCGTCCTAGTTTAGCACTGGATTTGATGGAAGAATTTAGACCCTTAGTGGTGGATGCTGTAGTTTTGAGTGCGATTAATTTGGGCAAACTGACTCCCGATGATTTTACGACAGAGACACTCAGTAATGCGGTGCTACTTTCTCCGGCTGGGCGAAAAGTCTTCCTCAAATTGTATGAACAGAAGAAGCAATCTGAGTTTAAACATCCGGTGCTGAAACGTAAATGCACTTATCAGGAAGCGTTTGAGATTCAGGCGCGACTTTTGGCGAAGTATCTGATGGGCGAAATTAAGAAATACCCACCTTTGGTACTGAAATAAGCGGTTACGCTTGATATCAAACCTAACCCCAGTTCCCTGTTTAGAGCCTGACTTTTCACGGGAAACCTAGAAACCTACATCGGGGCGGGCGCGAGTCACATCTGGATACAACCGAAAAGATAGTAGTGAAACCCGCCCCTACACACATTGCCCCAAATACCGTGAAAAGTCTGCTCTCTAACCCCCCTTTATACCCCCCTTTATACCCCCCTTTATACCCCCCTTTATACCCCCCGTTATACCCCCCTTTATACCCCCCGTTCAAGGGGGGGCTCGGGGGGATGGGGGCTCGGGGGGATGG
>NZ_JAVKEW010000009.1:0-3841 GCF_040226375.1 Coleofasciculus sp. G2-EDA-02
ATTGATAATTGACAATTGATTAATTTGGTCTAAGACCTCTTCGTTTACGAAGAAATTAAAAAAGATTTTCCTTAATTTCAATCCTCTTCTTTTAAGGAGAGGTCATTATCCATTGTTCATTATCCATTGTCAATTTGTGAACTGTCCATCCCTAGTCCATCAATCATTTATCTGCCCATCCCTGGTCCATTCTCAGCGTACCGAGCAACTCACGCCACGGTGCCAGGAAGCGTCAGGAGTAACCGTTGGCGCTTGGGCAGTCAGGATAATCTCACCCTCTGGCGTTTTAATCCAACCTTGGGCTTCCACAATAAGAGCCGCAGACGCAGGCTTCAAATTGCTGGACATCCCTCGACTCGCACCCATTCTTGCCGTTGGCATGAGTTGGGTCCCTAAATCTTCAAGAACCACTTCACTGGGCATTATCCCACCCGGAGCTGGCGGTAACCCCCCGCGTCCCGTTACAATCAACTGACCCATGTTTCCCCCTAGACTAGCGCCACACCCTTGAGCCACCAAATTACTCACATCCAGCACATTTTCTGACAACGTAACCAGTTCTTTACTCGGGTCAACCTCTGGTGTATTAATCACCACGACACCATCAGTACCAAAGTCAGAACTGACCGTGATACAACTGTCTGGGGTATTCTGTTGGCAAAACCCAATTCCCAAAATTCCTTGGGCAGTAATTTGCACATTTCCGCCCCTCCCCTCAAACGCATTGGCAATGATATCGCTATTTTCAAACGCGGCGAGGAATGCCGTATCAATATCGATATTGCCGCCATTCCCTGTCCCCCCAGCTTCGGCAGAAATCAGACTGGTGCGACGCATCAATAATAAGCTCTCTGCCTGTAACTTAATATTTCCCCCTTCACCGGAAGCCGTTGCGGCACTCAGGATACCTTCAGTATCCAAAAAGATAGAACCCGCTTGTACCTGCAAATTCCCCGCATTGCCTGTTCCCTGATTACCAACCGCCACCCTGGCGCCATCGGATACCCGCAACTGTCCGGTATTAATCGCGACTGTCCCAGAATCATTAAACCCGCCAGTGGCATCGGCGAGTAACGCACTACTACCACCAACTGCTCCCTCTGGACCCGTACCCCTGACGTCTACTGACTCAGTAGCATTCACAATTAAATTCCCGCCTTTTCCGGTCCTGCCGATAGTCGAAGCCGCGACTTGCCCCCCATCCTGCACAATCAACTGTCTGGTATTAACCGTTAAGTCTCCAGCATTGCCTACGGTTAACCCTGTATCAAAAACAAATAAGTCATCGGCTGTACTAAACAAGCCACTGGGCAAAAGAATAACAGGTGATACGCCCGTTACTTCTATAGAATCAGAGGCATTTACCGTCAAATTCCCGCCATCACCTGTCCCGAAAGTGCCAGCAAAGATTTGTGCCCCATCCCCAACCTTCAACCGCTCCGTGTTCACCGTCATACTTCCAGCATTGCCTGTACCTGTTTCAGCAACAGCCGTAAATAAACCACTCGGAAACAGCGCAATGGGTGATACTCCCGTTACTTCTATAGACTCAGCCGCATTGACGGTCAAATTACCGCCATCACCCGCGCCACCAGTACCGGCGAAAATTTGCGCCCCATCCTGAACCAGTAACCAGATGGTATTCACCTCTAAATCTCCGGCATTTCCCATAGCTTCTGGCTGGGTAGCCGTAAACAAGCCACTCGATAGCAAATCAGAGGGAGAAACACCAATAAGTTCTACCGACTCTGTAGCATTCACCGTTAACCGTCCCCCGGCGCCCTCACCAAACGTAGCCGCTGATACCTGGGCGCCATCTCGGACAATCAAGCGTCTGGTGTTAATGGTTAAGTCTCCGGCAGCTCCGGTACTCCCCGCATCGGTTAATATACCTGTAAATCGCTGAACGTCTTCAGAGTCAACCCCGATTAACTCGACCAACTCAGCCGCATCTACCGTCAAATTCCCCCCTTCACCGGCACCAAAGGTTGCTGCTGATACCCTGGCTTCACCCTGGACAGTTAACTCTCCTGTAGTAATCCTCAAATTACCAGCCGCGCCACTGCTTCGGGTTTCTGCAAATAAACCACTGGAAAATTCTCCCCCAGCATCATTACCCATCAGGTTCACCGACTCACTTGCATTCACGGTTAAATTGCCTCCGGGTTCTGACCCCAACGTCGTAGACTCTACCCGTGAATCTTCCAGGGTAATTTGCTTACCGATGAGCAGAATATCACCGCCCCCCATGCCACTGGTATCGATAAACGAGCCATCGGTGAGGGATATATCGGCTCGTGGGATATCATCGGGAACACTTAATTGAATTTGGTTGTTAGCAATACTTAACCCAACCGTACCAGCACCTGCCACAGCTACCAACTCAACCCAGCCACTTGCTGCGGTTAAATTACCCCCCACGATGCCGATATCACCACCGACTAGGGCTAAAGTATGTTCAGGCGGCACAGCTAGACTTGACTGTTGTACCTGAATTCCTGCGGCTGTCGTGCCATATTGCAAACCAATGGGTACGCTAATTGTGAGTAGGGGTGGGGAAGGCGTGGTTGCACTAAATTCTGTGCCATCGGCAAACGTCATCCCATTAGCCGTACTGCCAACAAAAGAACCCCCCACATCTAACTGAGCATTCACACCAAAAATAATCCCACTGGGATTGATTAAAAATAGGTTAGCTGTACCGTTAGTACGCAGTAACCCATCAATTGTGGAGACAGAGCCACCTGTCACTCGACTAATAATATTCTCAATATCTAGGGCGTTATTGAAAAAGGCAGACCCCCCAGTCGGTACAGAAAACTGGCTAAAGCTATGAAACAGGTTTCCACCCAAACGATCTCCATCTGAAATAGTGTAGTTGAGATTATCTGGGGCAGCGACAGTGGTGGATAGGGTTCCATCCCCAGCAATTTGCGCTCCAACTGGGTTAACGCTGACCACATAGCCGCAGACGAGTGCAACTACATTGCACCAACAGAGATGATGCCGTTTCATAATTAGTTTGTATAACAGATTTCTTAAAGACGTGGCTGGTCTGATCTAATATAGATTATCATAAATTGTGTCTCTGAGGAAAAGAATTATGCATTCCGAAGAAACAGGCTTAAGTAAATTAACTAGCTTGCTCGAAGAACTATCGGATGAGGAGGCAGGAGCTTGTGTTGGTGGTACAGTCACTTACGATGTCTATGTAGATGTACAGCCAGTAGATGATGCAGTTGAGAGTTTAGTCGGACCACAGAAGATTTTGGGTCTATATGCCACCCAGGACTCATTCCGAATTCGTGGTACAAGGAGCGATCGCAACCTCAAAACCAACTTCGCTACTGTAGATGTACAGGACATTCTCACCAAAGTCGCCACTCTGCCGATTGAAACCTGGAACTATAAAGACCAGAATCCCACAATCCGTCATATTGGACCGATGGCACAGGACTTTGCGGCGGCGTTTGCGGTGGGAGAGGATAATCGCTTGATTCATCCCGTTGACGCCAATGGCGTCGCCCTAGCTGCCATCCAGGCACTCTACCAGCAGATTCAAGATAAAGATACTCAAATCAGCACCATGGGTGCCGAACTCGATACCTTGAAGCAACAGATACAGGAGATTAAGCGACAACTATCAACTCCCCTACCCGTTGCCGCATTAAGTAGCAACTAAGAGAAAGGAGTCATAAAACGCTATCCGCCTAACACTGGACAACCGTGGACAACACGATCATTCCATTGATGGATAGCCAGTCTCAGCAAACGCTACGTTATTGGGGTCATGGAATCTATGGGTGCTTGCCAGCTCATAGTTTAAAAGCCGTCTAGGTTT
>NZ_JAVKEW010000010.1:0-19499 GCF_040226375.1 Coleofasciculus sp. G2-EDA-02
ACTTTTCCAGGAGATACTCGCGAACCTCGTAGCCAGCCAGCTCGCCCTGTTGATACTCTCCGCCAGATACCTCTGAGTTCTGCATCTTTTGTAGATCGAACCTGACTAGCTCCTGGCTAATGCCCATGATCGGACAGACTCGTGATAATCGCCTTACCCAAGTCAATATATTTTGAACTCGACTGTTTAGAGATGGTGGCAACCACCTGAAGGGACGGCGGCGGTTATTGAACCGTGCTTTACGGTATCTAGTTTGGCGATTGCGTCGTGAGCGTCTCACTTGACGGCGGGTGGTAAGCGCATCTCGGATGGCGAACCCCCTATGAGTTAATTCGGCTGCCCATACCACCACATTGCTTTTGAGGACGGCAATCCCTGTGACTTTCGCTCCTGGGTCAATTTTTAATCTGTATTCTGAGACTTGAGAGTCCTTCACCTGTGTGTCAGGCAAAATGATGGTGAATGGAAAGCGACGAAACACTGACGCTGTGCCAGTACGAAGCAACTTTCTGGCGCGTGCTGGGTGAGTAGGAGCGAGCGGTTTTTTATTTTTGTCCAGTACAAACACAAACATAAGTTTTAATCTCGGATTGCTCCGGTAACGTGTTCCTCGACAAAGTTAAAGAGGCTTGTTCGGTCAAAGACACTGGCTTAGCTCAATAAACCTGTTTAATCCTTGACGACAGGGCTACAAACTGGAAAGCATTCGTAGGTGTCTTGACCTCTTTAACGTAGGCTTTTAAGCCTCAGTCATGGCTATCTTGTCCACAGTTGTCCTGTGTTGAGCGGATAGCACAATCTTAGAGCGCCAGTCTAGTCATCAAAATCGATAGGAGAATCTCCCAAAAACTACAAAATTCCCCCTTGGGTAGAGACGTTGCATGCAACGTCTCTACCAATCGCTCATCAGCCGCCATTTTGTTGATGACGAATGACGAATACCTTACCATTGACCGGCTAAAGCCGCCCGACACCGTTCGCAAATCGTGGGATGCTCGGCTATTTTACCCACGTAGGTGGAATAATTCCAGCAGCGATCGCACTTTTCGCCTTCTGCCTTAACCACCCCCACCCAGACGAGATCTGACTGACTTCGATAGTTAACATTTTCCATCCCATCAGGGGAATCCAACACCTCAACTTGGGAGGCTAAAAACAGATAACGTAACTCATCCACCCCGTTACTGAGAACCGTAAACCGTTCACCTAAAATTCTAGGTTGGGGTTGGGGTGGAGCTGGTGCTGGGGGTGCGGCGGCGGGTTCTACCGTTTCGGGTTCAGGTTGAGCCCAAGCTTCACCCAATACCTCTATTTTTAGCGATCGCACCTTCTGGGCTAATTCTTGCCGACTGGGTGCGCGGAGTAAATAGCGATTGATAAACCAAGCACTGTAGCCAATACCCACCAATTGCAACATATCAGCCAATAAGGGGAGATGTCCGATCGATTCTAATACCGTCGCCGTTACCTTTAGGGTAATGGGTACAGCTAACGCTACCCCCACCGTTAACCATAATCGCTGATTTTCGCTCAAGACTTTACCCAGCGTCACCGATAGATTAGACAGAATCTGATTCACATTCCACCCCTGTTCCCCTGTCTTTTTGGGGAGCGTTTCCGGTGTCAGTGAGGCTTCTGGTTCCTGTGGAATCATCAGTTCAGGTTTCGGGGTTTGCAGCCACAGACGCGGAATCCCACTTGGGTTTAATTTCCGCAACTGGTTTCGTAATTGAGCATCGGGGACATAGAGCAACACTTTCGCTTCTAGGGAAGAACCTATCATCTTCTCGGTCCTAGCTTGCTCTAACACCTTATTCACCTCAGTGCGGATATTGCGTAACCTTGTCCACTTCTCTACTAATTCCGGCTTTTGCCACCTCTCATCTAACTGCACCCATCCCGACTCAAACACCGATTTATAGGGTGTCGGGTAGGGCAGGTATTGCCAGATATCTTCGGCGGTATGGCATAATACAGGGGCAATTGCGCGGGCTAAATTCTCCAGTGCGATCGCTAATACCGTCTGACAACTGCGCCGTCGTACCGAATCCGGGTGACTAATATAAAGACGATCCTTAGCAATATCCAAATAAAAATTCGACAACTCCACCACACAGAAATTCTGCACCGTTTGGAAAAAGCGGAAAAACTGATAACTTTCAAACGCCTCCGTCACATCGCCAAACACCTCCGTCATCCGGTGCAGCATATACCGATCAATTTCCGGTAACTGTTCATACGCCACCGCATTTTTGCCCGGATCAAAATCATGGAGATTTCCCAATAAAAACCGTGCTGTATTGCGAATTTTGCGATAAATATCGGCAAGTTGCTTCAGTATACCTTGACCAATAGGGACATCTACTGAATAGTCCACAGACGACACCCATAGCCGCAGTATATCTGCTCCATAGGGGGGTTCCTGTTTATGGTTCTTCCCCCCTTCAATAATCGTCGCTGGATTTACCACATTACCCACGGATTTACTCATTTTGCGCCCTTGTTCATCCAGAACAAAGCCGTGGGTTAATACCGATTTATAGGGCGCACAGCCATTTGTCGCCACACTGGTGAGTAAACTGGATTGGAACCAACCCCGATGTTGATCCGAGCCTTCCAGGTACATATCCACCGGATAGGATAATTCCTCACGCGGCTGAACAACTCCCGCCCAAGAGGAACCAGAATCAAACCAGACATCCATGGTATCTGTACCTTTGCGGTACGTGCGACCATTATTCTGGTAAGATTTGGGCAATAATTCACTCACCGACAGTTCCCACCAAGCATCAGACCCTTTTTCCGCGATAATCTCTTGTACATGGGCGATGGTTTCTGCCGTCAGCAGGGGTTCATTAGTTTCCTCGTCATAAAATACGGGAATCGGTACACCCCAACTCCGTTGGCGAGAGATACACCAATCGGAACGTTCCGACACCATAGCGGTAATCCGGTTTTCTCCTTGGGGAGGAATCCAATTCACCGACTTAATCGCCTGCATTACCGCCTCACGGAAACCATCCACCGAAGCAAACCACTGTTCCGTCGCCCGAAAGATAGTCGGTTCTTTAGTGCGCCAATCGTAGGGATATTTATGCACATAGTTTTCCTCTTTGAGGAAAGAACCCGCCTCTTTCAGGGCGTCAATCACCGCAGGATTGGCATTTCGCAACACATTTAACCCAGCAAAAGGTCCCGCCTCGGCGGTAAAGTCCCCATTTTCATCCACGGGGGAGATGATCGGTAAGTTGTAGCGCTGACCCACGATATAATCTTCTTGACCATGACCAGGTGCGGTATGGACTAATCCGGTTCCCGATTCCGTGGTTACATAATCGCCACCGATAACAATCGGACTTTCCCGGTCAAATAGGGGATGACGATAGGTGCAATGTTCTAATTCTTTCCCTTTTAGGGTGGTTTTAACGGTTAGATTTTTCTCCAGAGTTTGAGAAAGGCGTTCCACTAATTCCGCCGCCACGATTAAGTATTTAAACCCTTCGGCTTCCGTCTCTGGGTTGGCTGATGCTTCAGCATCAGAAGCCTCTTCCTCTGGAACTGGGGCAAAGCCTTTTGCCCTTGTCTGACTTGGTTTCGAGGATTTCTCAGTATCCTGACTTGGCGATTCTTGAGACACTTCCACAACCGCATAAGTCAGTTCTGGATTTACCGCCACCGCCAAGTTACCGGGAATTGTCCAGGGGGTTGTTGTCCAGATGGCGACACCTAAATCCACTAAATAGGGTTTTAGCCTAGCTTCCACCGCGTCTGTGGCTTTAGTCAGGGGAAATGCGGCATAAAGACTGCGGGAGGTATGTCCTTCTGGATATTCTAACTCCGCTTCGGCTAGGGCGGTTTGGGAACTTGGGCTCCAATGAACGGGCTTCATTCCCCGATAGATATAGCCTTTTAGCACCATTTGACCGAAGACGCCAATTTGAGCGGCTTCGTATTCAGGGGTTAAGGTGAGATAAGGATCGTCCCAGTCTCCCCAAACGCCATACCGTTTAAACCCTTGGCGTTGTTCCTCAACGGTTTTTAGTGCAAATTTTCTTGCCTTGCGCCGCAGTTTTATCGGGGTTAGGGCTTGTCTGTCTTCTGGGTCCATTGCTTGCAGAACTTTCAGTTCAATGGGCAAGCCATGGCAATCCCAGCCGGGAATGTAACGAACTTTATACCCTTGCAGCAGTTTATATTTATTGATGATGTCTTTAAGAATTTTATTTAGGGCGTGTCCCATATGTAATGCCCCATTTGCGTAGGGGGGACCATCATGCAGGACAAAAATATCACCGGGATTCGTCTGTGACAGTCGCTGATAAATTTGTTGGTCTTGCCAAAATTGTTGCAGTTCCGGTTCCCGTTTGACCGCGTTTGCCCGCATATCAAATTTGGTTTGGGGCAGATTTACGGTGTCTTTGTAGGATTTAGCTTCTGTCACAGTTCGACCTGTTGGCTAGTGGTTGTACTTAGATTGTGGGGATATTTCCCGATTATCCCTTTTTACAATAGGGAGCGTTATGTATCCCTACATTATGGGTGAGAATTTGCCATCATTTCAACTGAATGAGGGAGGATTTTGTGACGTACTCCTACACTTCCCTATCGGGTAAGTGTAGGCTTCTCCTCCGAGACTTCCCGGATTCGCGTTTTATAGTGAGGCGAACGCCCAACCCCACTTTTTTAATCAGAATTCCAGAGTTTAAATCACGCGGCATTGATGCTCCACAAGCACATTCATGCCATCTATCTTTTAGCTCCTTGGGAACTCTGTTGAGGCACATTGCACAATGTTGAGATGTTCCAGCCGGATTAACTTTAACAACTAACCGCCCAGCTCTTACAGCCTTGTACGGTAGAATTTCGTTCAAGAATCCAGCTATCCCAGCATCCGCAAAACTTTTGTTTAAACCGGACTTCGCCCCTTGCCCATTGGGAAGATAGTTTCCTTGTTCATCTTGTTTGGGTTTATTGCGCTTCGCCATGTTAGAGACTTTGAGGTCTTCCACAAAAATTACCTCAGCTTTATCTACTAATTCACCGGCTAACTCAAAATGCCATTGTTGGCGCTGCCTTGCTATTTTTTGGTGCAACTTAGCAAGGCGTTGGTTGAGTTTGCGACGTGCAGTAGAACCTTTTTTTCTTAGCTCTCTTTTCGCTTGTAGTTTGGCTAGCTTCTCTTCAGAATGTCGGTAGAACTTGGGCGGTTTTACCAAGGTTCCGTCAGAGCAAGCGGCAAAATACTCCAGACCTGCATCAACACCAATACTGTTAGCTTCAGTCGGTTCAATGTCGATGGTGTGATTGTCGGGGACTGATGCGTCTTCTAGAGTCAGCGTCACATACCACCCATCGGCTTTGAGCGTGACCAATGCTCGCTTGATGGTAAACCCCTCAGGTACCCGACGATGCTGGATAAACTTTATTTTTCCTAGTTTGGGAAGTTCAATTCGATTCCCTTGGATACAATCGGGTTTGACTCGCTGATACGCAAAGGTTCGATAACGATTTTTGCCTTTGAATCGAGGTTTTCCACTACGCTTACCGTTGACATCGCCTTTGATGAAACGGGTAAAAGTCAAGTCTACCCGTTTCACCATGTCCTGCAAAACATCAGCGTGAATATCCTTGTACCACTCCCGCTCTGCTTTGAGAGACACCAATGAACGTTTCTGTCCATAGTATTCAGGTTGCTCTGTTGGTTGAGCAATACTGCACAGTAATGGGCAAGCGTTTATTGGGCATCTGTTCATCTCATACCAATCCAACCTATCTGCCAACAAATAATTGTATTGATGCCGCAACATATCGAGCCATTTGCTCATGCGACACCGCTGGTCAGAAGTTGGTAGTAGTTTGAATTGGTCGGCTAATTTCATGCCATAATTGTACTGCATATTGAATGTAAGTACAACAGTGAAACAGACAGAGACGATAAAATTAAGGCTCGCCCCAGAAGAAAAAGAGGTATTGCTTAAGTATTGTCAATTAACCGCTAGAACCCAAAGTGATGTGTAAGATGAGTTTTTGCTAACCCGACAAAAGAGATTGTCAAACATAGGGGTGTTGAACCCCCTGTTTGACCCGCATTCCTCTCACGCTTCCCTTCGGGTAAGACGTGAGGCTCCTGCGGAATTAAGCTGAATCTGGGGATTGGCGGGTTTGGGGATCACCTTCACCAATGGGTTCAGCGGGGGGCGATAATGGTGCTTCTGGGGCAATGTCTGCGACTGGGATGTCTGCGACTGCTGAGGATTCAGGTTCCGCCGATTGGTTCGCCGCGTCTACCTGTTCGGGTTCAGGGGGATTGGCACCCATGAGGGGTTCGGAGTCGGTGAGTTTAGTCTCCTGGATGGTAAATTCCTCTGGGGTTTCTGGGGGTTGGGTGTCTTGGTTTTGCGGGAGTTCCGGTTCCGGTGGCTGTGTTTGTTCCCCGAAGGTAGTGTCAACTGTTTGGGTTTCCTCCCCTGCGGCTGTCTCTTCTATCTCCTGACTCGGAGTTGGAGACTCCTGGAATAGGGTGTCTGGCTGAGTGAATTCAGGGATTTCTGGTTCGGGTAATGTGGAGGTATCTTCTGGGAATGTCTGAGGTTTCTTGGTTTTAGCGGGTTTCGATTTACGTTTACCTAAGAGATTATTGAAAAAGCCGCTAATTCCTTGGCTTTGTTTGGGTTGTTTCTTTCCGGGTTTTGCGGCTGTCTTGGCTACAGGTGTCTTAGTTAAGGTTTGTTCTTCTGCGGGTGTTTCGGCTACAGGTGTTTCAGTTAATTTTTGTGCTTCTGTAGATATCTCGGCTACAGGTGTTTCCTCTGGCGCAAATTCCCCTATCGGTTCTGGCTGCGTTGTTTCCTCAGCCGGTGCTTCTACAAGTTCAGTTGGCGTTGTTTCCCCTGTTTCCATGACTTCAACGGATTCGGTGATATCCGCCATTACGGGTTCTTCTGGGGTTTCCTCGGTTACTGCTGTGGGAGAAGCTAGGGGGATATCGTTTTCTTTAGATGGAGGTTGCACCTGTTCAGTTATCTGCGTAACTGTCTCGATTTCTGTCTCTGGAACGACTGGTTCAGTTATGGGTTCCGGTTCAGTCGCGACTGGGGTTGGCGTCACTGGCTTTTTAGTGAACACACGGGCGACGGGTTGAATAACTGCGCTTTTTCCCAGTTGGAATATGCCAGAACGGGCTATTTTTTTCTGAACCTGGGGCGAAATTTCCGTTTGGGCTTCGGGTAAGGCTAACTGTCGCCGCATGATCAGGGTTTGCCAGCCTAACCACCCCAACAGAGATACACTAGCGATTTGACTCAGGAGTACCGCCCCAGTAATCCTTCCCCCACACACCCACAAGACGAGGGCGTAGAAAAATCCTACACCACTCCAGAAGAAGTCGCTTTTGCGGTGGACTTCGGGAAAAAAGAATGCTGCCATGTAATAGGCAAAGCTACCAAGACCGATAACTAACGCGAGGATGTATGGCAACATTAGGCGGGTACTCCTTGACTCAGACGTTCATTGTAGATGGTATGGGGTTCATGGTTTATTCAGTCTAGACCGATGAACCCTATCCCTATTTTCAGCAGTTAGAGTGCGATCGCGCCAAGTCAATTGTAACGAGATGTTACAAACATCCTTTGTTCGCCGCGTTATCAGCAAACAAGGTAGGGGCGGGTTTTACTACTATCGTTTCTGACCTAACCCAGATGTAACTAAACCCGCCCTGACTGAGTTCAAGAGTTTTGCTTATACATACTCAATGCTTTTGATATCGAGTTTACCCATTTTAATCCCCCCAACCCCCCTTCAAAAGGGGGGCTAAGAGAATGAAGAGAATCTAGGCTAAAGCCCTTACTACAAACTACAAACTACAAACCCAACTGAGAGAATATCACTCTTCTACCTTCATCGCCTTGGCTAATTCCGCCGCAACTAAAGGGCGAGAAAACTGCGGCGGTGGTAATTCCCCTTTACGCAACAATTCCCGTACTTTAGTTCCTGATAAATGAATCCGTTGATCTGGAGTGCTGGGACTTGTCTTGGCTGTTGCCATTGTCTCCGTCACTTCGCAGTAAAAGGCGTGTTCAAATTTTAGCGGAATAATCCCCAACTCATCCGGCTCAAACTCCTCAAAGATATGTTGAGCATCGTAGGTTCCATAATAGTCACCCACACCCGCATGATCTCGCCCCACAATAAAATGAGTACAACCGTAATTCTTACGCACGATCGCGTGAAAAATGGCTTCCCTAGGACCTGCATAGCGCATCGCGGCTGGGTTAATCGCTAAAATCACCTGGTTTTTAGGGAAATAGTTATCCATCATAATTTCATAGCAACGCATCCGCACATCGGCGGGGATGTCATCGCTTTTGGTTGCACCCACTAAGGGATGCAGGAATAAACCATCAACTATTTCTAAGGCGCACTTAATAATATATTCATGCGCCCGGTGGATGGGATTACGAGTTTGGAAACCCACTACCGTTTTCCATCCCCGTTCCTTAAATAACGTCCGAGATTGAGCCGGATCAATTTGATATTTAGGAAACAGGGGATGGGGATACCGTTGTAATAACCAAACCGGACCTGCCAGATTTACATCCCCTTGGTTATACACCACCTTGACACCCGGATGCTTCTCCTCATCCGTGCGGTAAACATTCACCGCTTCCCGCTTTTTGTCATAGCGATATTTTTGCGTGAGTTCTAAAACGCCGACAAATCGCCCATCCTGATCATCCAGACGCACTAAACTGCCTTCCTTTAATGGTTCAGCAATGTCCTCATTAACGGATAGAGTAACTGGGATAGACCAAGGTAAACCGTTCGCCAGACGCATATTATCCACGACTGACTCATAATCCCCTTGCTCCATAAACCCAGTCAAGGGACTAAATCCACCGATCGCGATTAAGTCTAAATCAGATGCTGCCCAGGCATCAAGTTGCACTCTGGGTAAGGAATCCGCTTTCTCCAAAAATTCCGAGCGCTGTTGTTCTGAGGCAATGCGATTGATAAGTTGACCCCCATGAGGGGCGATTCCATCCGAATACTTACTCAATGTCTTTACCTTTACCTTTATGCGTCAACTGCACCTCTAAAATAATCTGCTTTATGGGTTCAGGGCAATTATTCGTCATTTGTCATACTCACTCCAGAAAAGAAGCAAGCTACCGTCAAATGGCACTGAAAAGCTTGCATTTGGGGAACCCCAGAACCTTTAATATACCGTAGGGTGGGCATTGCCCACCAGCCTCATCTGAGCGTGACATTCAGTTGAAGGCTAAAGCTTGGACGACGAAGGACGCGATCGCACGATTTTATGGTATACTTATCACTATGGGAAAATGTGCCTGCCTATAACCTCTTGCTTAAGCCTTTCAGACAAACAGAGTAAACGGCGCGATCGCACATTACTCATTCAGGTTCTGATTGACAATCACCAAAGAGAGTTTAAATTCAGGGTAAATCCCGGTAAAATCTCTTCTGCACAGAGAGTAGCCGGAGCCTCTAAAACTTCAACATCCTGCTGGGGACGATAAATTTCCACTCGTCTCATTCCCGGCGCAATTAACCAACCCAAACGAGCGCCATTCTCGATATATTCCTTCATCTTATCTTGCGTGGCTTTTAACGTATCCGAAGGAGACATCAATTCCACCACAAAATCAGGGCAAATCGGCGGAAACTTGGTTCGTTGTTCCGGAGTCAGAGCATCCCAGCGTTCCTGTATTACCCAAGCTAAATCTGGAGAACGATTAGCGCCATTGGGGAGTTTAAAACAAGTAGAGGAGTCAAACCCAATCCCTAATCGAGTTTGGCGATTCCATATCGCTAAATCAGCACCAAACTCAAAGTTCTGATTTCCAGTTTCTCCGCCAGTTGGGGGCATAATAATCAATTCTCCTTGGGCATTGCGTTCAAACTTTAGATCAGGATTAGCCCGACACAATTGATAAAATTGGTCGTCGGTAAGCTGAATAATCGGGTTAAAATCTATCGTATAAGCGGTCATTTTACTGTTACCTGTTCACTTAAATTACTTGGATTCATCAGCTGTCCGTAGGGGTACAGGGTGTGCGCCCGACGCAAGGAGAAGGGATTATATCATGTTCGCCTAAACCGTGAACGAACAAGGATGCGATCGCACGATTTTCTGGTATACTTTTTACCTATGAAAATGTGCCTGCCTATAGCCTAAAACCATTGATTGATAAACGATTCGGATACAAGAGGCGATATCTAAATCAGGGCACGATAGTATCGTGCCCCTACCCCATCAATTGTCCTGTAGGGGTACGGCATTGCCCTGTCCTTTTAAGATATCGGGCTTTCGTTCAATAATTCCACCGCCTAACAGCATTTCCCCGTCATACAAGACAGCGGCTTGTCCGGGAGTAATGCTAAACTGCGGCTGCTCAAAAACAAGTTTCATCCGATTCCCCTCTAGGGGAATAACTGTCACATCCACAGGGCGACTGCGATAACGCACTTGCACAGACGCTTGAATCGGAGTCGTGGGCGGATGAATCGACACCCAATTGACTCGCCCCACGGTACAATCAGGTTGAGTTGCACTGGTGCGATCGCCAACAACGACTCGATTCGCCCCTGCATCAATCGCCACAACATATAAAGGTTCAGGGGCAGAAATACCTAGTCCTTTGCGTTGTCCAATGGTGTAATGGTGAATGCCCTGATGCTGACCTAAGACCTTACCATTAGTATCAACAATGTCACCCGTGGTTTGGGAAATATATTTATCCAGAAACGTCCGCATCGAACCATGGGACTCAACCAAACACAAGTCCTGACTTTCCGGCTTATCCGCCGTCTTTAACTGATACTCAGCCGCAAGCTGTCGCGTTTGCGTCTTCTGGAGTTCGCCCAAAGGAAATATCGAGGCGGCGAGTAAGTCTTGGGTCAAGTCGTAAAGGAAATAAGACTGGTCTTTATTAGAGTCTACCGCTCGCAGCAACTGATAGCGATCGCTCTTAGCATCATAGCGAATCCGCCCATAGTGACCTGTAGCAATTTTATCAATGCCTAACGTCTCCCGCGCATAAGCGAGCATCGGACCAAATTTAACCGTTTTGTTGCACTGAGAACAAGGCAAGGGCGTGATTCCCGATTCATAACCCGAAACCAGGTAATCGACGATATTTGCCTGAAAAACCTCACGACTATCCACAATATGATGGGGAATGCCCAGTTGCTCACAAATAAACGCCGCATCGACCATCCCCTCAGAACAGCATTGACCCTTGCCTTTCATCAGCCACAGGGTCAGACCAACGACTTCATAGCCTTGATGATGTAGGGTAGCGGCGGCAACTGAACTATCAACTCCACCGGATAGACCGACGACAACTTTATTCATCGAAAATCGGGGTTCCTGACGACATGGATGGACAACTAATCCTTTTGAAAGATCAATTGTTGATCTAGGCTAACATCCCCACCGGCTATTTGGTTTGTGGGGAACCTAGTCAAGCTTTCACTGTTGTCGGTTGGGTTGACGCGCCGAAACCCAACACAATTAAACCCGGTTGTGTCGTTCATCCGTCATACCTGTAGTTCACTGCCATACAAACCTTACCCTTCTAACCTTGTCAGGTTTGTTGCGTTGGGTCGAGGTACAAGACCCAACCTACTTGGTGCCCTCCTACTGATTACTTTTTAATAACCTAATCTTAACTTTGTTTTATTTGCTTAACTTAATTTAAATCTATTGACCAAAAATGTATAATTTAAACCCGAACTATTTGCGAATCGATGTTAGAATTTTAATTTTAACAGTTGCTAGAAATAAAAAGAGAACCATGATGGACTCATCAATGTATTCTATACAACAGTCATCTACGCAACTTGATACCTCTTATCCAGAGATTAAACAATTGAGTGTAAATGCGACGCTGCAAGAATTACCTCTTTATAACTTTCAATTTGAAGCCTCTCAACCTGGAGAAAAAGTGGCTCATATATTTCAACAAAATCCTGTACTACCAGGAGTTATTTTAGTTGAACGGGGGAGATTTATGGGGATACTTTCACGGCGACGGTTTCTGGAACAGATGAGCAGTCCCTATGGACTGGAACTCTTTTTGCGGCGACCGCTCAAATCGCTATATCGTTTTGCCCAAACCGAGGTGTTAGTTTTAACCGGAGATACCCAAATTGTTACAGCAGCACGCCATTGTTTAGAACGTCCTCCCAGCTTACTCTATGAACCAATCGCTGTGGAGTTAACCACCCAAACCTATCGTATATTGGATGCTTATCAATTATTAGTGGCTCAGTTGTATATTCACGAACTAGCCACCCGGTTACTCAAGCAACTTTACCAGGATTTAGAAGTCGCCAACCTGCAATTAGAAGAACTCGCCAAGTCGGATGGGTTGACAGGAGTTGCCAATCGTCGGCGATTTGATGACTATTTACAAACCTGTTGGAAACAACATTATGTGGGAAACTCTTGGCTATCGTTGATTATGTGTGATGTGGATTGTTTTAAATGCTACAACGATACTTACGGTCATCAGGCTGGTGACGAGTGTTTACGACAAGTGGCGGCGGCTATCCAGCGTCAAGTTAAGCGACCGGCAGATTTAGTGGCGCGTTATGGGGGTGAAGAATTTGCAGTCATTTTACCCCTGACTCCTATCGAGGGTGCAACTCAGGTGGCTCAAGGGATTGGAGAAGCGGTGAGGACTTTAAACATTTCCCATGAAACCTCTTGGGTGAGTCAGTGCGTTACCTTGAGTCTGGGTGTGGCGAGTATCATTCCCAATCCACGACTATCACCGACAACCTTGACCGCAGCCGCCGATGCTGCATTATATCAAGCCAAAGCCGCCGGACGCGATCGCGTGGTTGTCTATACCCGTTAGTCTTAATTCTGATGGATAACTTCAACCGTCTCTATTTTATACCAGGGATTGTCTGCCAAAATTAAATCAATTTTCTATATTCGCTTAGTTTTTATTAAAGTTTAATCGTTTCTTAAAACGCTATTAACCCTTCATAGCATCTTCATTTTCTAGAATATTTCCGATAAACCAACTATTAAATCATTTTACAAACCAAATGACAAATGGCTAATTGTGAGTTTATATAAAAGTTAGAGTCTTAATTTTATAGTTTTATGGTTTCTCTGCAACACACCTACCCCGAACTATCCGTCTTGCCTCAACTCAAGACCACTAATCTGACGTTGGATTCCACCATCCGAGAACTCAATCTCTATAACTTTCAGGTGGAATCGGTTCAACCGGGTAGAGACGTGGCTCAATCGTTTCAATTAAATCCTCTATTACCCGGAGTTATTCTTATTCAACATAGAAAAATTATCGGCATGATTTCGCGAAGGCAATTTTTGGAACAAATGAGCCGTCCTTATGGATTGGAACTGTTTTTGAAACGTCCCCTTCATTCCTTATACCGCTTTGTCAGTGCAGAGGTTTTAATCCTCCGAGGAGATACAAAAATAGTTGATGCTGCTCGCCGTTCACTTCAGCGTACACCGAACTTCGTATACGAACCGATTGTTGTCGAACTCGAGCCAGGAACCTATCGCTTATTAGACGTGCATCAATTACTCGTGGCTCAGTCGCAAATTCAGGAACTCACCACCCAGCTACTGCACGAGCAAACTCAAGCTCAAATGATTCAAACCGAAAAAATGGCAAGTTTGGGACAAATGGTGGCTGGGATTGCTCATGAAATTAAGAATCCCGTCGGCTGTATTACCGGTAATTTTGAATTCTTAGATGATTATTGTGCTAAGTTAATTGAGCTATTAACAGCCTACGCCGCAGAAGTTTTACAGCCATCAGAAGATTTAAATCAGCTAAAAGAGGATAATGAACTCGACTTTATCTTAGAGGATTTGCCAAAAATACTGAACAGCATGAAATTAGGCTCAGAACGATTAACCAAAATTGTTGGTAGTCTGCAAAACTTCTCACACATGGATGAGTCTAAACATCAGCCTGCGAATATTCATGAGTGTATCGAAAGTACATTAATTATTTTAAATAATCGGATTAAGACAGGGATTAGGATAAGTAAAAACTATGCAAATTTACCGCTTGTTAATTGTTCATCTGGTCAACTAAGCCAAGTTTTCATGAATCTGATTAGTAATGCTATTGATGCGCTGAATGAAAAGGCAGAAAAAGCTGGGCATAGGTCTGGCTCATGGCAGCCTCAGATTGAAATTAACACTCGCCTGGTGCAACAGGATAAAAGGGACTGGGTTTTGGTACAAATTAGTGATAATGGTACAGGAATAGCACCCAATATTCAACAGCGAATATTTGAGACATTTTTTACGACTAAGCCAGTCGGTAAAGGGACAGGATTAGGGTTGGCGATTACTCATCAGATTGTAACCGAGAAACATGAGGGGAAATTATTCATGCATTCGCAGTTAGGGAAAGGTACAACATTTGAAATTTTGTTGCCATTAGAGTAATCCATCTATAACCATTGGATAACTATCTCGCGCCTGTTCGAGCTTCTTGAACGCTTTCGGCTTCACTTTCATCTTGATTTCGATTACTGTGTCACCCCTTCAGGTGTGTTAGCCCAGCTTAACCCACCATTACCACTATGGATAGCGTAGCTGCGTAATTCCTGACTATTTTTACCTTAAGGATTTAATAAAACAGAGACATTCAGGCTTAAAATAAAAACAGATAGAGGGGAAACAACATCACAATGATTGATATTTATGGCGGTAAAGATCCACGCGACATTCCCAGTTACTCGGCTGGGGACGCATCCCGCTACCTGAATATACCATACTCAACCATTCGGTCTTGGACAGTCGGCTATAAATACAAAGTTACAGACGGCAATAAACAATTTGAACCCGTCATCGACATTAAGGAAAGAATACCCTTAACCCTGACATTCATCAACCTAATTGAAATTCATGTTCTCAGAGCTATCCGCCAACATCATCACATCGACTTAGCAAAAGTTAGAGCGGCATTAGATTACATCAACAAAACAATTAATATCCCCCATCCCCTCGCACATCAAGAATTTTATACAGATGGTGTTGATTTATTCATTGACCATTATGGCTCTCTTATCAATGCCTCACAGGATGGTAAAAGAATCCTAAAAAATGCCTTAGAAACTCACTTAGAAAGAATCGAAGCCGATGAGCAAGGTTTAGCCCGCAAGCTATTCCCATTCACCCGCAATCAAGAAGAAAACAACCCACGTTTTGTGGTGATAGACCCCCGTGTTGCCTTTGGTAGAATGGTCATTGCAGGTACAGGAATTCCTGTAGATGTCATTGGCGAACGATTTTATGCTGGTGATTCTTACCAACAGCTTGCCGATGACTATGAATGTGAAATCGAGAAAATCGAGGAAGCTATACGCTGTGTGAGTCGCCCTGTTGCTGCATGAATCTCAATCCAAAAACAACCGTCTTTTTCATTGATCGCTGCTTAGGAAAACATCCCATTCTAGAAATGCTGAAAAAAACAGGGGTTAGCGTCGAAATTCATGATGATCATTTTCCACAAAATACCTTGGATCAAGACTGGATACCACAAGTTGGAGAATGGGGTTGGATCATCCTGACAAAAGATGCACGCATTGCTAGAAATACCATAGAACGCCAAGCTGTAGCCCGTGCAGGCATTCGGATGTTCACCCTTGCCTCGAAAAGACTGTCTGGAGAAGAAACAGCGATCGCCTTTCGAGATGCTTTACCATCCATGCTGAAATTCATTCCAGAAAATCAGGCTCCTTTCATTGCAAAACTGTATAAAGATGGCAAAGTGGTGGCTTGGAAAGACGCCACCGACTTACTTGATGAAATTGAGTCTTGAAACTCTTGCCTAGCAATGATTGCGATGCTTTCCAGGAAAAAATGCTTCGCTAACGCGGACTGAGTTAGAAGGGGGTTTGTTATTGGTTCCTCTATTGAAGGAGATCTCCTTGTCTTTGAAGTACGCCTATTTCCCTGTCAGCCTCAACGATCAGATTAAATGCGTGACAGCTTACACTTGTGTGGGATCATAGACAATGATGTCCCCTTGTCTTCGGAAACGTTGATCGATGAAACAGTTAATCCAGGGTTTACATGAGTTCCAGACCAATTACTTTACGGCTCACCGGGAGCTATTTGAGTTACTCTCTCAAGGACAGCATCCGCGAGTTCTGTTTATTACTTGCTCAGACTCCCGGATTGATCCCAATCTGATGACGCAAACCAAGCCGGGTGAAATGTTTATCATCCGCAATGCGGGTAATATTATTCCTCCCTATGGGGCGACGAATGGCGGAGAAGGTGCAGCCGTTGAGTATGCTATTCATGCGTTAGGCATTGAAGATGTGATTGTTTGTGGTCATTCCCACTGCGGCGCGATGAAAGGGTTGCTGAAACTCAGCAAGCTGGAAGAGGAAATGCCAATGGTTTACGAATGGCTCAAACATGCGGAAGCGACGCGGCGGATTATTAAGGAACATTACCAAAACTATGAAGGTGAAGATCTGCTAAATGCTTCTATTCAAGAGAATGTTCTCAACCAATTGGAAAATCTACGCACTTACCCCGTAATTCAGTCTCGACTCAAAGCTGGTAAATTGCAACTCCATGCTTGGGTTTATGAAATTGAAACGGGAGAAGTTATGGAATATAACCCGATTCAAGGTCAGTTCGTACCACCGAGAACCCAGTTTGCTAGAGCGACTTGGATTACGCCAGAACAGCAAGAGCGTATTTTTAAAGGCTCTTATTAATTGTCATTCGTCCTTTGTCAGTGGAATAGATTTTACCATTGAAGCAGGCAAACCGTTTATTTTTAAGTGTTTCTGGTTTTTACAGCAAGTCCAAATTTGAGCAGGAAAAAAGGACATAAAACAGGTAGGGGCAAGGCAATGCCGTGCCCTTACGGTTTCTATAAATTGAATTCCCTCTTACTGTGTGATTCTAGTCCGATGAATCAATCAGTGCCTTAATGACACCGATTTTAGCTTGGGAAACTTTTGACCCTAAGGTGGGATTAGTCGAACCAATAAAATATTCTCCCGTTGGGAGATAATGCAATGCTAATTCGGGATATGTAATAATCTCCCAATCTTTATAGATTTCGGTCTTTTCATGACTATGGCTGGGTCGATTACTTTCGTAACACCAGCCTGCGGCAAGTAATTTTTCGATTAGGGTTGACATAGGGAAAATCAGCTAATTCTCGGATAGAAATGTTAGTGGCTATCAGGCGTTGGCTAGCCTCTGGGTAGACTTCCCTGTCTTTGTGACGCGACAATGTGAGAGCATCTCTACCCTAGCATTGGTCATTGGTCATTGGTCATTGGTATTTGGGGATTGGGGATTGGGGATTGGGCGAAGCATTCGCGTTGAGATTTGAATAGCAAACCGATCGATTTGGGCGCGAATGCTTCGCCCCTACGAATGCATCGGCTCCCCCATCTCCGACTCACCCCCTAGACAACGGGCAGAAACTTTAAGAAACTTTACAATTGGGAGAGATGACATCATCATAATAGTCGGACTGCTATGCACCTAACCTACTTCGGCGCCAATAGCTGGCTACTCGAACTCGGGCAAAAACACATCCTGATTGATCCTTGGCTTGTGGATTCCTTAATCTTTGGCAATCTTCCCTGGTTGTTCAAAGGTGACAAAGTTCCAGCTTTGGATGCGCTTCCTGATCAGATAGACTTGATTGTGCTATCCCAGGGATTAGAGGATCACGCCCACAAACCCACATTGGCAAAGCTGGACAAGACAATCCCCGTTGTTGGTTCAGAGAATGCCGCAACAGTGGTGAAGGAGTTGGGCTATACTCAGGTGACGCCGTTAGCCTTTGGTCAAACCTTCACCCTCGCTGACCAAATTGAAATCCGCGCCTTACCGGGGGCACCGATTGGTCCTTTTTTGCAGGAAAACGCCTATCTGATTAAACAGTTAGATAGTGACACAAGTCTCTATTATGAGCCTCACGGGTATCCATCGGAGCAGTTAAAAGAGTATGCTCCAATCGATGTGGTGATTAGTCCCGTGGTGACATTGGAATTGCCTGTGCTTGGAGCTATTATCCAAGGTCATCGGACTGCACTGCAACTGGCACAATGGGCGCAACCGCAAGTATTTCTACCTACAGCCGCCGGGGGTGGCGTTAAGTACGAGGGCGTGCTAGATTCCCTGCTGCATCAGGTTGGTAGTCTGGAGGAGTTGCGATCGCAACTGGCACAGCACAACCTATCCACTCAGGTGATTGACCCTCAGCCAAACGAAGTGCTCGAACTCAACCTGACGCCTCAAATGGCTTAATCTATTGCACATTCTTGTCCGGAGTTATTGGTTCAATTTAGGCAATCACCAAGAACAAAGGACAAATGACAAACTAAACCCTAAGGAGATCGATCATGTTGGAATTGTATCAATTTGAGTTGTCGCAGTTCTCGGAAAAAGTGCGGCTGATTCTTGATTACAAAGGGCTAGCCTATCGCAAAATTGAAGTCACCCCAGGAATCGGACAGCTAGACTTGTATCGCCTATCGGGTCAAAAGCAAGTCCCTGTTCTCAAAGATGGGGATACCGTCATTGCTGATTCTACAGCGATCGCGATGTATTTGGATCGCAAGTATCCCGACAAGCCGCTAGTTCCCACCGATCCCCAGCAACGCGCCCAATGCTTGCTGATGGAAGAATGGGCAGATGAATCGATTGGTGTAAAAAGTCGTAAAGTCTTCTATGGGGCATTAAGTCACAATCCCAGCTATCGCACATCGATATTACCCAACGATACACCCGATTTCTTCAAAACGCTTCTGGGCGGTGTTCCCGCAGAAGTCTTTGAGGTTTTAGGGATTGGTTTCGGCTACAGTGCAGACGCCCTCAAAGACGCCAGAGACAGCCTGAAGCAAGACTTAGAAGCCCTCAGCTTGATCTTGTCCGATCGCCCCTATTTAGTCACAGACAGTCCCTGTTTAGCCGATTTTGCCGTTGCTGGAGTGAGTTTACAGCTGAAATTTCCCGATGGTCCCTATCTGGACTTACCTGATGCCCTGAAAGGGAAAGGTATACCTGGTTTAGCCGATAGTAGTGCGTATCAAACCTTCTTCGATTGGCGCGATCGCCTCTATGCTGAGTATCGCACACCCTTGACTACAACGGGAATCAGCGATTCCTCACCAACCTCAATTGAGATTGAATAACGATTATTAGTCCGATAACAATTTATTTGTAAGCTATTTTAGCGACCATAATTACAACACAAGGTCGCTATTTTTTTGTTTTATAGCAGTAGACACATCGATTAGGACTTTCCCCTGTTGCCTGTTGCCTTTTCACCCAATTGTATTGTCCTAACCCTGAAGGGGTGACAAGCAGCTCAAAAGCTTGGCTTACATTGCATTTCACCCCTCTTCCCCTTAAAAAGATGTCAGCTTATTGACAGGTTGATTGATAATGAAAAGTGGAATGAGAATGATAATCACTTGGGTGACGCTCC
>NZ_JAVKEW010000011.1:0-15647 GCF_040226375.1 Coleofasciculus sp. G2-EDA-02
TGCTGCCGATTTTTCCGGGTTGTTTTTGCCATGAGAGCGCAGTCTGTAACGGTTGCGATTTGTGCGGGTGATGCGCTTCGTTTTCTCGGTCATAAGATGTCCTACTCCATCGGCAATGCTGTCCCCATTTGAGGTGTAGAACGCTTCAGTATATCCCTTGTCGATACCAATTTCTTGCTCTACCTGGAGCGTGGAAGGACTCAGCATTCTTTTTCGAGTGCAATGGACTTCTAGTTGACCGTCTTCATTGCAGATTAGTCGAATCTGTCCAGACACGGTATGACGGCATTTCAGCTTTAGCGTAATCCGCTTACCTTTCTCTAGTCCTTGAACTTCCAGTTTGACTGTATTGCGGGTGAGTCCCTTGCAGGTGTAACCGCCACCTTGGTAAACAATCTGGTTACGAACATAGGTGTGTCCGCGCTGGTATTGAGTACGAAACACCCGATGCAGCCAAGGAGCAGAGGTTGGGTCATTGTGTATCAAATCCAGCAATTTAGAACGCGATGGTTCGTCTTTTGTGCGGCGGTAGATTGCTCGAATCATGAAAGTCTTAGCGGCTTCTTGTTGTGCCAAAATCGCCTTCATGGTGTCATTAACCGACCATTCCCAAAGCTTTTTAGGTAATCCAATGTCAGTTGGGCGAAGTTGGGTTCGCACGATAGGATCGGCTTTTCTCCAGTCGAGTCCCCACCCTTGTAGCGATCCAAGCAAATTGTACGTTAATGCTCTTGGAGTGCCGCACAGGTGCATGATTTGCCTCACTTGCTCTTCATCAGAGCAAGAAGCAACAGGGATAACCTGAGTGTAAATTTCTTTAGTTTTCTGTTGCTTCTTGGGACGTGACATCGTTACCTTACCTTCCCTCAATTCACCTCATAAACCTATATAACAATTTTACATGCATAGTTTTAGTCGGTCAATCAGTCTTCTCAGCTTTTAGCTTGGCGGATCTCTCCCATCGACGAAGGGTATCGATACTAACACCCCGAATCTTGGCAGCTTCCCCAATTTTAACTAGATTTTCTAATCTCTGCATAACAACCACATAATAAGTTATGCAGAGATTTAAGCAGATTTTAGGTGATCTGTCGAACCGCTTTGTACTCTAGAATGAGCATATCGACTAATCAGGAGGTAAGGATTTATCAGTAAGAGTTCACAATTGTATGAAGTGTGGTTATACCACCGATAGGGATGTTGCTGCGGCACAAGTGGTAATGATTCGAGGTGTAGGTGCGACTGGGCAAGGCGTACTGTCGGGGGTCATTGACCTAGATAAGTGTCCGCGAACCAGGAAATCCAAAAAGCGATTTTTGGAATCCCCAACTAATACGAAGTAAGTTGGGGAGGATGTCAATTGTCTGTTACACTTGCAAGATCCATGCTGACACATCACCGCTTGCCGGTTTGTCTTTCGGTTGTATCGACTGATCTGCCGATTTGGTTCACTATCGAAACGGCGGCTACACTGTATCAAAAAGAACGCGATCGCTTTCATTTGCTCTTGAGAGAACCCCCACTCCCCGGAGGGGAATCGCTACACCCACCTCAAACTGATCCCACTAATGGGGTCAAGGGAACTGTGCACCGACTTTTGTGGCTAGAAATTTCCCCCTATCGGGTGATTATGACAATGCAGGCAAATGGTAACTTGAGTTATCGTCACCGTTGGGAGCGAGGGGTGTATGGTATCAGTCGTTATTGGCTTCAGGGAACCTCGAAGAAAAACCATCAGTCTTTGCAACTGCGAAATTATACCCGGATGCTGAAACTAGAGGGACACCCCTTACCCCAACATTTGGAACTTGACTATGAACTTTGGTCTGGCAAAGTTCAACTGGGTCACTACCTTCTCCGGCTACAGATTCACCATTAGATAAGATGGGGGATTAGATGGCAAAAAGGGGATACCCAAGGCGGATTTGGTATGATATCATTTCCGGTCAAACTGGTAACTTGTAACCTTTGGAATCGCATATCTGATTCCACCTTTGGCTCCCGTAACATCCCCCTGGTAACGAGGGATAATATGAATACTCGTGTGCCTCATCTTTTGTCCTGCCTCTCTATTCACGTTGATTCCCACATTAAACCCATCCGGATGAAATTGATCCTTTAAAAATTCTTGTACTTTGTTTACCATAAACCAGCAGGCAGATTGTTCTTTAAAGTCCAGATCAAAATAATTTGCGACATGACGTTTAGGAATAATCAAGACATGACCAATGCTAGCTGGATAACCATCAAACATGGCATAAGCCGTTGCTGACTCGGTGAGTATCCGGAGATTTTTCCGAGGGTTGCAAAAGAGGCACTTATTTTCAGAATGTCTTTGATAGTTATAATGAACGTATTCGTAAATTTCGCAATACTCGTCTAGGTGAAGGGATTGGAAGGGCAGTTTAACTATGCACTGATACGTCGGCTTTTTATGAATATAATGTTCTCGAAACCCTTCTTTTTTTAGATCCCGCCTCACGGCATAATAAGCTTTTCCGCCCGGTTTTAACAAATGTGAAACGTTCATGAGAACAGTTGCTTGTTCTTCAGCAAACAGAACATTTAAAACATAAAAACATAGGATGGTATCAAATTTATGATTGGGGTATTCTGGGAAATAGTAAGGGTCATACCCAGTAATGTCAAAGCCTTTTTGCTGTAAAAGTTTAACATCATTGCCAAAGCCACAACCAAAGTCTAGAATTTTACCGTGAAGCCGATTTTTTTCGAGGAGAAGCTGTCCAGGGAATGATAGATAAACTCTGTCTTTGGCGGTGAGATGACTGAATTGATTGGTTTGCTTTTTCATAGGAGAGGGGACAACGAAAAAAGCCTGCTAACCCCGATGCAGTATCAGCGGTGCTCAAGAGATTAATCCGCGATCGCGTTCACCAAGACTTCCCCTAACGTCATCTCCGCCATGTCATCTAGGGTAATCGTGTCAGCAATATCAAACTTAGCACCCGCCCCTTCTAGTTCGTCATCCAGAATCTGGAGAAATCGCTTTGCTGTGGGATCATTCCCAACTTGCATCAGCGAAATTCCCAATTCCTCATCTCGATCCATTTGACGCGATGCTTCAATAATCACCCGCATCACGGCTTTACGATCATCGGGTTCGCCATCAGTAACCACTAAAATCGTTTCTCCATCGGGTTTTGCTTCTCCTGCGGCTTTGCGCTGAAAATAGTTATCCGTGGCATCTTTGAGGACAGAGGCTAAGTCAGTACGCCCCATCGGTTCATTTTCTTGAAAAATTTGAGTCACTTTATCTGAGGTAACATTATCGTAGCGTCTAAAGCGACTGGAAAACAGGTAAACAGTGATACCATTAGCATCTAACTGTTCGCATTTTCGGGCAACAGCTAAGGTTGATTCCTGAACCGTTTTCCAACGGCTTTTGCCACCGGGTTGATCCGGTGTGGACATGCTACCGCTTTTGTCGATAATTAAGGTGTAATCTCGATCTGGCATAATAAAAACCTCTAATTCTTCATAAAGGGAACAGGAAACAAGGAAAACCAATTTGTAGGGGCGGGTTTGACTGATAACGTTATTAATTAAACTGATAACTTGAGTAAACCCGCCCTGCTTGAGGATTAATCCTGAATGGCATTCAGCAAGATTTCGGGTAACGTCATATCCGCCATATCATCGAGGGTAACGGTGTCAACGATATCGAATTTAGCACCCGCCCCTTGCAATTCATCATCAAGGATCTTGAGAAATCGCGTTGCGGTGGGATCATTGCCCACTTGAATCAGGGAAATGGCTAATTCTTCATCCCGATCCATATGACGCGACGCTTCCACAATTACTCGCATCACGGCTTTGCGATCGTCGGGTTCTCCATCGGTAATTACTAAAATGGTTTCCCCTTGGGGTTTAGTTTGTCCCGCCGTTTTGCGCTGAAAGTAGTTATTAAGAGCATCCTGAAGTACACTAGCCAAGTCAGTCCGCCCCATCGGGTCATTTTCTTGGAAGATTTGCGCTACTTTGTCTGAGGTAACGCCATCGTAGCGTTTAAACCGACTGGAAAAGAGGTAAATGGTGATACCATCGGGATCAAACTGTTCACATTTTCTGGCAAGGGCGAGAGTGGACTCTTGGGCAGTATACCAACGGGTTTGTCCACCGGGTTGGTCGGGCGTTGACATGCTGCCACTTTTGTCGATGATTAGGGTGTAGTCGCGGTTTTCCATAATTGAATCTGCCATAACACTAATTTCACGGATTTATTAGAGAGATTGGGGTGGGGGTGTTAGATGTTGGTAGCACTGATGACACTGAGGTGTTGGTACTCAATGGACTGACTAGTTGGCTACTTTGTAGTTTACCTCCCTTAGTGTCTGAGGTTATATGCCTCAAGGTTGATGCTATGGGGAAAAAATCTTAGCGTTTGGGGGCGCAGGGGAGATGAGGGCGGGTTTAGTCATATCAGGGCGGGCAAAAAACGATGATAGTAAAACCCGCCCCTACACAATCAAAATCTTCTCACCTTTCCCTACTGGGATTGACGGATTATTTCCAACCGGCTCGATCCATTAATTTAACGGCTTCTGGGTTCTTTTCTCCATAAGTGACGACATCTAACTCCGATTCCTTGAACTCACCAAAGCTAGAGACAACGGAATTGGCTTCCATCTCCGTCACGATAGGATACTCATTACCTTGATTGGCAAAGATTTCTTGGGCTTCTGGCGTAACCAGATACTCTAAAAACTTAACCGCATTGTCTTTGTTCGGCGCATTGATAACGACACCGCCGCCGCTGATGTTGATATGAGTCCCATCGGCGGTTTGATTGGGGAAGAACACGCCCACTTTTTCGGCTACTTCTTGATCTTCAGCCGCATCAGACTGTTTGAGACGGGCAACATAGTAATGGTTGACTATTGCTACATCACATTGACCCGCTGCTACGGCTTGAATTTGGGAGGTGTCATTCCCTTCGGGGGGACGGGCAAAGTTAGCCACTAAGCCTTTTACCCAGTTTTCTGTCTCTTGTTCTCCTTTGCTTTCGATCTTAGAGGCGACTAAGGATTGGTTGTAGATATTTTCGGAACTGCGGATGCAAACTCGTCCTTTCCATTCGGGTTCGGCTAAAGCCTCATAAGTGGAGAGTTCCTCTGGCTGAACATTTTCTTTGTTATAGACGATGATTCGCGCCCGTTTGGATAACCCAAACCACTGTCCTTGGGAATCACGTAGATTGGCGGGAATTGCTGATTCTAGCGTTTCTGAGGAAACTGGTTGCAACAATCCATCCTCTTGCGCCCGCCACAAGCGTCCCACGTCAACGGTAATTAATACGTCAGCCGGACTGTTTGTTCCTTCACTCTTAATCCGTTCAATCAACTCATCGGCGTCCCCTTCAATCAGGTTCACCTTGATCCCCGTTTCCTCGGTGAAGTTGTCGTAGAGGGCATCATCGGTGTCATAGTGACGGGCGGAATAGAGGTTAATTTCGCCCGCATCGGCTGTATTACCCGTCGCACCATCAGTATTTTCAGTATTAGCTTGTTCGTTGGGACTTGAACAGCCCGCCACGACGAATAGGGCGAGTCCAGAGCAGAGTCCGATTATACTACGTCTAGTAATTTTCATAGTGACCAGTTTTGCCGTGATTTGAGTTGAGTACCAGTGAAGTGCGATCAGTTATTGGTGATCCGTACCAGAGAGATGAATCTCCTAGCCCGTCTGGGATTTGGCGAAGTTGCCAAGGGTTCACTCAGGTTGACCACGCTGCACTGGAGTGGATAGATGATTATTGTACCTGTTAATGCAAGTAATTCTTAATTGAGGAGTAATTATCCTGGCGATTGGCGTGAAAGCGCTACCTGTAGGGGAACGACATGTCGTTCTCCTACATCGATGTTGTCTCAACCTGCAATAGTTCGATTTACTGGACGTATGTACTGATAGGGAGGACAATCCATTGCCAGACGATCGCGCCTATTGGTTAGCTTGGTCACAAGTCCCTCGTGTGGGACCAGTGTTACTGCAACGCCTACAGCAGCATTTTGACACCTTGGCAGAGGCTTGGGCGTCTCCAGGGAGGGAGTTGGGTAGGGTAGAAGGGTTTGGGCTGCGGTTAATCGAAACAGTAGAGAAGACGCGATCGCACCTCAACCCCCAAGAGTTTCTGGAACAGCACTGTGTCAAAAATCCCTGTTTCTGGACACCTGCTGATCCAGACTATCCCCGCTTATTGCTAGAGATTCCTAGTCCGCCGCCAGTATTGTACTACCACGGACAGGTTGATCGGCAGGAAAATCAGGGGATGAAGCCGATGGTTGCGATCGTGGGAACTCGCGAACCGACGGATTATGGTAAGCGTTGGACGAGAAAAATTAGTGCAGCGCTGGCAAAAAAGGGCTTTACTATTGTATCTGGAATGGCAGCCGGGATTGATACCGAAGCCCACAAGGGATGTTTAGAGGCGGGTGGGAGAACCGTAGCCGTTTTTGGTACAGGAATTGATGTGATTTATCCGCCTAGGAATAAATTACTGTACGAGACTATTTTAGAACAGGGATTAGTATTAAGTGAATATCCGGCAGGAACCAAGCCGAATCGCCCTCATTTTCCCCAACGCAATCGAATTATCGCCGGCTTGAGTCGGGCGGTTTTGGTGATGGAAGCGCCGACGAAATCAGGGGCGTTGATTACAGCGTATCAAGCGAATGAGTTTTGTCGGGATGTGTATGCGTTACCGGGTTCGTTGGATAATCCTAATGCTGTGGGTTGTTTGGGATTATTGAGTCGGGGGGCAAATGTGATTTTGAGTGAAGGGCATTTGTTGGAAATGTTGGGGGCGATACCGGAATTAGATACGGGGAAACAGTTGTCTTTATTTGAGTCAGAACCCGTTAAAGCGACGCCAGAGTTGGCGCCAGAGTTGGCAAAGGTGTTTCAGGTTTTGGGGATTGAACCGATGCCTTTGGATGTGATTGTCCAGGAAACAGGGATGACAGTGGCGGAGGTTTCTAGTGTTTTGTTGCAGTTGGAATTAGAGGGATTAGTGTCGCAGTTACCGGGGATGTTATATCGACGGAATTGAATCATTATTTTATCCCCATAAATCGTAGGGGCGCACAGAAGTGCGCCCGGTTTATGGGCTGTGTACCCGCACGTTTTTATCATTTCCCCCTCATCCCCTAACCCCAACTCCGGTCCCCTCCCGTCCCCCTTTTTAGATCCCCCTTCCGTCCCCCAATAGATCCCCTCTCCCCATCCCCCCCTTTATACCCCCCTTTATACCCCCCTTTATACCCCCCTTTATACCCCCCTTTCAAAGGGGGGCTAGGGGGGATGGGGGCTAGGGGGGATGGAGAGAGGTTTTCCAGATCCCGACCAAAAGTAAGCACACCTAACACCCTATTGAGTAAACACGATGTATATTGTTGTGTCATACGATATTCCAGAGGATAAGCGCCGTACCAAGATTCACTCGATCCTTAAGTCTTATGGGCAGTGGATGCAGTATAGTGTATTCGAGTGCAACCTAACGGATACCCAATATGCCAAGTTGCGATCGCGTCTGAATAAGGTGATTAAGCCAGACGAGGATAGCATTCGCTTTTACTTCCTCTGTGGCTGCTGTCAGGGTAAGGTAGAGCGAATTGGGGGAGAGCCACTGCGAGATAATTCTATTTTCTTCGCTTAGTTGCGTCCACCAGGGGGTGTTTTTTGACCGGGGAGAAGATTTTAGCCTACACCCCTTGTCTGGTAAGGGTTTGAAGCCTCTCTCCAAAAAATGAGGTGGTCGCCACTTCTGAAAGGCTTGCTACATAAGGGTTTTAGGCAATTTTCTTATAGTCCTCTTGCCAACTCTCGGCTCTAGAATGCTATAATTAGAGGAGGCAGTCGCCAATGAACCTTGAAAACTAAATACAGCAAGCTTTTCAAATGCCTGCGGTTCCAATGACATTGAATCCCTATCAGGGATTGAAACAACCTGGAAAAGATGGTAAACCAGGGGTTGACGGTGTTCCAATGACATTGAATCCCTATCAGGGATTGAAACAGACCCCGCTCAACAGTATCGATACGACTACCAAGTTCCAATGACATTGAATCCCTATCAGGGATTGAAACATTTAATAACGCTGGGATAAAAGCAGTCCACATCGAGTTCCAATGACATTGAATCCCTATCAGGGATTGAAACGTTAATTCCGAATGCCTTTGAGCAATTGATTCGATGTTCCAATGACATTGAATCCCTATCAGGGATTGAAACAGATTTACCATCACTGGATATCGGAGGCAATTCATCGGGCTGGTTCCAATGACATTGAATCCCTATCAGGGATTGAAACTAAAATATTAGAAGCCAGTAAACAAGCTTCTGTAAGGGCGAGTTCCAATGACATTGAATCCCTATCAGGGATTGAAACAGTTGTGACCAAATATTCCATTTGTCTGCCTCTTCCTGACTTTTCACGGGAAACCTAGACACCTGCATCGGGGCGGGTTTAGTCACATCTGGATGCAACCGAAAAGATAGTAGTGAAACCCGCCCCTACACACATTGCGCTACATACCGTGAAAACTAAAATCTTCCCCAGCTCCCTCTGCTCCCTCTGCTCCCCCAGCTCCCTCTGCTCCCTCTGCTCCCTCTGCTCCCTCTGCTTCCCCTGCTCCCCCAGCTCCCCCAGCTCCCCTCATCACAAAACCCTAAATGATTAATAGGTAGGCAATGGGGGTGGCGACTCTAACCGCAGTGGCGCCAAATAACGACTCTTAACTACACTCGTCGGCTTCCAGGGTGGATGCCAATACATCTCTTGAATCACCGCCTTATCCTCATCCGGTGACCAGTGAAAACGGACAACGCTAATATTATTACATCCGATAATTTCCTCACCCTCTTGTAACCAGCGATTTCGCCATAACCATGAAATAGAACCTAATAAAACCTTTTGCCATAAGGGTGACTTCTGGTGCAATTCTGGCTGTGGATGTCGCTTCAGCCAAGGTACTGACTCCGCTTTTTGGCGTTTACTCCACTCTGTGCGATACCGCCAATCGGGTTGCGATCGCTCATCCTTGAGGGCGACTTGCCACGCGATGTCCCAATTCCCTTGAGGCACCTGGATTTGCTGCCAAAAAGGTCCTTCACCGGGAACAGGCAGATCCTGGATTCTCACCTTATCGGGAGTGGTGATAATTTCCAGCAGTTGCGGCGATTTCTCCCATCCCACCCAATATTGGGGTTGTTCTAATAGCAGTGACTTGACTTTAGTATGAACTAAATAAGTCTTAAACTCGGCATTTTTAATCGCACTGGAGGTTAACTGTACCAGCACAGAAGCAGATTTAGGATTTTGGCTCTCTTGAGCTTCCTTAACCCGCGATGGCTCGTCTTTACAGTCTTCCTCGGCTTCCCAGATGTAGCCTTCTGGGTGTCTCTGGAGTTCCCCACAGGGATGGGACCAATAATTGAGGCGAACCACCGAACCATAGTGGATATCCCCCGACAGCAACACGATGCGATCGCGTCGCTGAAATAGCGCCGTTAATAGCTTAGTAAAAGCGACATCGTGAAAGTTCCACGAATCCCCCACATCTGTGCCAAACACCTTACCCTGACGCCAATACCACTGTTGAGCTAAATCCACTATCGATGCATGAATTAAGTTTGTCGGTAAAACAATTAACGTGGCTTCAATCCGCGACTCACCCGCCGCTTTTAGCTGATCGGTTTTATCTAGAGAGTCTTCAATTTGCTCGTCAAAAGCTGTCGGGGATAATAGCATCGGCGGCGCCATTACCTGATCTTCTCCCATGGGATAACCCCGCCATGTCCGCGTATCGAGTACGATAACTTCGTGTTTAAAACTCCTCACGCTATAGTGCCAGATTAAGCTAGGAGTGCCATCAGCATAGTCTCGATTCAGGACTAAAACCGTTCCATCCTGTTTCAATTTCGGCAATCCCGTTTCTGCCTCAATGGCAGGTATTCCCAAATACTTCCCCATCCTCTCCCAGGCTAATTCATCCGTCCCGGCGGATTCTGACCATTGTTGCAACGCCTGCCATAGTTTATCTCCCGGTTGTCCCGATGTAAACTGTTCTGGTGTGTTTCCCCACCCCTGACACAGAGCATAAGCTAATAGTCCATTTTGTACCACTCGTCTACCCAGAGGTTTACCCAAAACCCGGTTACACCACTCCCGATTCAAATACCAATCATCGCTAACATCGTGGTCATCAAAGATCATATAGGTGGGGATATTCGCTAGCGATCGCCGAACTTGCCACAAACGGCTAGCAAACTCCTGAATCGCCTTAACTTCCTTATCCCAGGTTTTCGGCTTTTTTCCCCTGATCTTGCCCTTAGCAAAGGGATGTACCCAAAGGATTGGCGACCAATAAAACAGATACATCGCCAAATATTCACCCAAACTAAACAGATGACTTTTGGCGCGTTCAGGTTGATTATCCAGCATCGCCGTCAAACCAGCATATTTATGGGCAATTTCCGTGCGCTGTCCGGGTTTCCACTCACTCACTTTTTTCTGGGAATACCCCTTGACAAAATCACCTTTATAGGGAATCTCTTCCTCCCAACCCAGTAAGGTAGTCCCCACATCCCCCAGGGCGGCTAACAACGGATCAGCCACATCATCCCCATAAATTTGGTCGCCGGTTAAGAAGAGTTGATGGGGTCTACAATGGGGTTGAGCGGCTGACTCTTCGATCAAGCCATCCAGTAGGGGTAGGGCATCTTGTCCCTTACCGTGGACTTTACGACAGGAACCGTGAACGATCCGCAGATGATTTAAGTCATCCGGCGGCATAGCAAATGTCGGCAGATTGTGGTCTAAATAGCTAATCGTGATGAAGGGGAAAACCTCTCTGGCGTTGAGGGCATCATTGAGGGTTTGATTGCGATCGCCAAATTCCAAATCGTAGGCATAAATCTGTCCCGGTTCGAGTAAATATCCATCTACAGGTTTAGCCGTCACAGCGACAATATGCAGGTATTTGCCAACGGCTACAGTAGCGCGTGATCCACTCAACCGTTCTTGATCAAGGCTTTTCCCCTGACCGTCGATAGTGGTATAAACTCGAAGCGTAACCCAACTCGGCGCTTTCAGTGCCAGCCAAACCGTGACGCCATCAGGATCAGTACGCCGCAAAATTGGACCTGCCAAAATGAGCGGCAGATGGGGGAGTTGTTGCTGAAATTCGCTGTAGGCGTCGAGCAAGGGCAAAGCGAAAGGGTTGAAGAATGAGTTGTCATACAGACTTTATACTACCAAAAAAGGTTGATAGGTTTGGCTCTCCTGTACATGGTGTGATAAATTTTATTATCACTCTAAGTACGGGAGAGCCAATTCTATAGTGTTCAATCGGGTAGAATATAACTCGTCTTAACCAGGAGATGAGAGAGAAACGCTTTGGTGATGAACAATTTATTAAAAGGCATCAATGTCTACCTGATTGGCATGATGGGTGTCGGTAAAACCACCGTAGGACAACTATTGGCAAAAGAACTCGGCTACCGTTTTGTAGATACAGATGTCCTGATCGAGCAAGTGGTAGGTAAAACAATTAACCAAATTTTTACCGACAGTGGGGAGGAAGAATTTCGCCAGTTAGAAGCTAAAGTCTTGTCAGAAGTATCTGCTTACACTCAATTAACTGTTGCCACAGGTGGCGGTATCGTGCTGCAACAAATGAATTGGAGTTATCTACACCAGGGTTTAATTGTCTGGTTAGATGCACCTGTAGACCTATTGATAAAGCGTCTACAAGATGATACCACTCGCCCATTATTGCACACAACCGATCCAGCCGCAGCACTGCAAAATTTGCTTGATAAACGGCGTCATTTATATGCAGAAGCCGATCTCCACATTCTAATTAATGCCAGCGATACACCGGACGTGATTACATCAAAAATAATAGCAGCAATTCCTTCAGTCCTCAAATAAAATTAAATGAGTAGGTTTGGTCGAGAAATTGTCAATTATCAATTATTAATTATCCATTGATAAACTATTTCCATTTGTTTAAGATATCCTTGACTAAAACTTCTTTTAAGAAAACCTGAGCGACGACAACAATGGGAAGTGCCAGAAATAAGCCCAATATTCCGAAGAATATAGCAAAAGCCATCTGAGATAATAACGTAACTGCTGGTAGCAAAGACACCTGCCTTTGCATAACCAGCGGTGTTAAAATATTACTTTCAATCTGCTGAATTATTATATATAAAACTACCACCGCTACTGCTTTCCAAGGCGTATCAAGTAAAGCCAATGCCACGGGGGGGATTACACTTAAAGTGGGACCCAAATTAGGGATAAATGTAAAGATACCCGCTAACAAACCATTAGCCAGTGGCAATTGCACCTGCAAAATCCATAATCCCAGCCCACTAAATATAGCAATTACCATCATGTTAAACAGGATACCGACTGCCCAGCCTCCCAGGGTATCTTCACATTCGTCGAGAATCTCCTGAACTCTGTGGCGATAAAAGGCGGGAAAAAGGAGGATAAAAACTTGGCGGTAAGGTTCGGGATTGGCTAGTAACATAATGGTTACAACCCCAACTAACAACATGTTCAAGACTAGACCAATTGAACTATAGAATAGATCAAAAAAGTTGCCAAATAGTCTCGTTGCCCATGAACGCAGATCTTGGGTAAAGACTTTCAATCCACCAATCTCCTCTAAAAGTCCATCAGGAACCACATTTCTTACCCAGTTTGCCCATTGAGGAATTTGTTGTAATCCAATCGGAACTAAATCAATTAATTGCTGAACTTGATCAACAAAGGGTGGTACAACCAGGACAAAGAAACCAACGAGTAATCCGAGGCAAAACCCCACGGATATAATAACAGCGAAAGTGCGTTTGAGCCGAAAGCGCAGCAGAAATCGTACCAGGCGGTTCAGTGTAGTGGCAAACACTACAGCGGCAAAGCCTAGCAAAATTACCGTTTTAATCCTCCACAGAATATAAACTGAGATAATAAAAAAGAATAATCCCAGCAATGAACCTAGACGCACAAATTTGCCTCCACTCAAGAGTTAGGTTAACCGGATAAGCTGTCATGCATTTAAATTGGGAATGGGTAGCGAGCAAGATGCTCGCACTACAAGGATGAGAGCCATTATTGAGATTAAGGTTTAAATGCCGAACAGGATTCTAAACAATTATCCTACCTAGGGTAGAAGCGCTATGTTGCTTCTTTTACCCAGAAGGAGAGATGCTTACCTGTAAGAGTTGTGATAGCACCCCGATGTTGGTGGTAGAAATGTCAGAATTGCTAAAACTCTAACTTTTCATAGACGATAAACTTACCTCGGTATGCTTTGCTAAGGTATAACTGTTTATCAATAATAATGCTTTATGACATCTACTTCACTAACAGAACCCGCAATTGCTACTTTGGTACTGACAAACGCTGTCGAAAAAACAGGTGAACAAATGCAAGGACAGTTGCTTGAACAACGTCACCAATTATGGCATCTACTTCAAGATAGATTTCCCACAACGGCAACTGAGATAGAACTCACTGAGCAACAGCCATTAAATGGCAACCAAGCGGCTCGCATCGCCAAACATCTAGAAGAAGTCGCCAAAACAGACTCAGAGGTTGCTAAGAGTGTTCAAGCTATAGCGGATACCGTACAGTCTCAACCAAATAGCCTCGATAAATTCACGCAGATAGCCCAAGAAATCAAGATGGAAGTGCAGGGCGCGATCGCGAACTAGATATAGCAGTAGACACATCGATTAGGACTTTCCGAACCGTTGTAGAGACGTTGCATGCAACGTCTCTACCAAATGATGCTCAGTTTTTGCCATAGCTGATCAAAAGAGCGATCGCACCTCACCGCCACAACCAGCGACGCCAATAAAGTAAAATTTTCGTTACACCCCGCATCTGCCACCCGATTAACTCCATGCTTTGTGACTACCTAGTACAAATCCTCACCGCCCGCGTCTACGATGTTGCCCAAGAAACCCCGCTAGAATACGCCCCCAACCTATCCGCACGCCTAAATAACAAACTCTTGTTGAAGCGGGAGGATATGCAATCTGTCTTTTCCTTTAAACTGCGGGGGGCTTATAACAAAATGGTACAACTCCCCCCCGATATGCTGGCACAGGGCGTCATTGCCGCATCTGCCGGAAACCATGCCCAAGGTGTCGCCCTAGCTGCCCGTCAGCTAGGAACCCAAGCGATTATCGTCATGCCCATAACCACACCCCAAGTCAAAATCAATGCAGTTAAAGCCCGTGGGGGAGAGGTGGTTTTGCAGGGAGAAACCTACGATGAAGCTTATGCCTTTGCCCGTCAACTGGAAGCCGAAAAAGGTTTAACCTTTATTCATCCCTTCGATGATCCCGATGTGATTGCGGGACAAGGTACGATTGGCATGGAAATTCTCAGGCAATATCAGCAACCTATCCATGCTATTTTTGTCGCCATTGGCGGAGGTGGATTAATTTCTGGGATTGGGGCGTATGTAAAACGGTTGTATCCCCACATTAAGATAATTGGCGTTGAACCCGTGGATGCGGATGCCATGTATCAATCCCTGAAAGCTGGGAAACGGGTGCGATTACCCCAGGTGGGCTTATTTGCTGATGGGGTGGCGGTGCGGGAAGTGGGAGAGGAAACCTTTCGCCTGTGTCAGGAATATGTGGATGAGATTATTCTGGTGGATACCGATGCCACCTGTGCCGCGATTAAAGACGTATTCGAGGATACACGCTCTATTTTAGAACCTGCTGGAGCATTAGCGATCGCAGCCGCGAAAACCTACGTTGAACGCGAGCAAATTCAGGGACAAACCTTAGTTGCTGTCGCTTGCGGTGCTAATATGAACTTTGACCGTCTTCGCTTTGTTGCAGAACGGGCAGAATTTGGCGAACGTCGCGAAGCCATCTTTGCTGTGACAATTCCCGAAAAACCGGGTAGTTTGCGTCAGTTTTGTGAATGCTTAGGTAAACGGAATCTAACCGAGTTTAATTATCGCATTTCTGCTGAAAACGAGGCACATATTTTTGTCGGCGTTCAAATTGCTAACCGCAGTGACGCCGCCAAGATGATAGAAGCATTTGAAGGTTGTGGATTCAAAACCTTAGATTTAACCGATGATGAACTGACAAAAATGCACCTACGACACATGGTAGGTGGACATTCTCCCTTAGCGGATAATGAATTACTTTACCGCTTCGAGTTTCCTGAACGTCCGGGTGCTTTAATGAAGTTTGTCGGTTCCATGAGTCCTAACTGGAATATTAGCTTATTTCACTATCGGAATAATGGGGCAGATTATGGACGCATTGTGGTAGGAATGCAGGTTCCGCCCCACGAGATGGAGGAATGGCAAGCATTTCTGGATACTTTGGGTTATCGCTATTGGGATGAAAACCAGAATCCGGCGTATAAACTGTTTTTGGGATAGTAGGGGCACGACATGTCGTGCCCCTACAAATGGTGATTTCACCATAAACACGGAGAGCTTTCACAAATTGACAATGGATAATGAACAATGGATAATGACCTCTCCTTAAAAGAAGAGGATTGAAATTAAGGAAAATCTTTTTTAATTTCTTCGTAAACGAAGAGGTCTTAGACCAAATTAATCAATTGTCAATTATCAAT
>NZ_JAVKEW010000012.1:0-21998 GCF_040226375.1 Coleofasciculus sp. G2-EDA-02
AGTTTGAACTCGTAGGTTAAATTAAACAATTGCATCACCTCCTAACACCATTATACAACTGTTTGACAAAATAACAGGACGATTTATCAAATAAAAAGCCGCCCTATAAGGACGGGGCTTGTATCCCCAATTTTCGGTCACCCATCCCAAAGCCCAACTATTGCATAACCCCGACTCAGTAGGAGATATACCGCAGTAGACTCCACTCGCCACGGATTTACTACCCATACAGCAGCTTTCTTTGGTGAGTGCTCCCGCTCACTATAGCCATCCTAGTTGAGTTAAAAGGCTTACAAGTTATCAGAGCAAATTCATCCAAGCTGCTGTTGTCGAAACAACAATGAACAGTCTACTTAAACTTCAACTTAAACCGCGTATCACCTTATCTCAACTCCTCCTCGCTGCTTATGGGGTAGGAATGTGCCTAACCCTTTGGGCAATGCGATCGCACTATCCTATTCTATTTCTTACTCTGTTTTGCCTGATTCCTCTCAGTAGTGGTGCGATGGTGGGAAATCGGTTAGCCGCATCCCATAACCCTAAAAATTACCGCCGCCAGATTAATCGGATGTTTCTCGCGATCGCGACAATGGCGACGTTCATTCTTCTGTGCGGACAATTTAATATTTATCGCCTTTTACCCTTAATTGTTCGCTTATATCTTGGTGCTTATCATCAGCCCATCATCTTAGCGTTGGGTTGCTTAACTCTGGGGTTAGTCATATCAATTGAATTGTCAGGAAAACGTTCTCGCCAACAGTTACGTCTGTTAGTCGGAATAGTCTTGGGAATGATAATCCCGTTGGGGATAATTCTATATTACACCTTCCCCATGACTGGAATCGCCAGTGAACCCTTAGTTCTTGAAGGAGTAGTTCTGCAAACAACCTCTCATACCTGCGTTCCAGCCAGTATCGCCACACTAGCCCGATTTGTAGGATTAGACCCCAATTTATCGGAACGGGATGTAGTTAAACTCACCCATACAACGCAAAAAGGGACTTACTCATTAGGTACAATTCAGGCAATGGAGCAGCTCGGTTTAGCGCCAAGCTATCAATGGGGTCTCACTCTTGATGATTTAATTGCCACGGATAAACCAGCGGTACTAACTGTCAAAGAACCTGTCGATGGAGTGATATTTAACCATGCTGTCGCCCTATTATCAATTGATGGCAAAGCGCGAACTGTAACCATTGGTAACCCACTTTATGGGCGTCAAATCCTGACCTTTGAGCAGATGAAAGGCTATTGGATAGGTCAAGCTATATTTGTTACCTATCCACCCAAAGTGTAGGTTGTGGGGTGTAGAGTATAAGAGCTTACCTGGGGATAAGAAGTGTATTGACAAATTGACAATGGATAATCAACAATGGATAATGACCTCTCCTTAAAAGAAGAGGATTGAAATTAAGGAAAATCTTTTTTAATTTCTTCGTAAACGAAGAGGTCTTAGACCCAATTAATCAATTGTCAATTATCCATTATCAATTGTCAATTGTCAATTGTCAATTATCAATTATCCATTGATAACATGAAACGCATCTTATCTCAATGTATCAAAGAACTCGCCCAATTTCAGCGCGATCGCCTGACCTTGGCGCTGGCATTTATTCTCCCCCTAATGACATTACTTATTTTCGGCTTTGCCATTCGTCTAGAAGCCAAAGATATTCCTCTATTTGTGCAAGATTTTGATTTAACTCCCCTGAGTCGTTCCTATATCGAACGGTTGTTTGCCACGAATCAATTTAAGCCAGCATTTCCAGAAAACACCAATCTGCAAACGATTGACCCTCAATCCGTAATTGACCAAGGAATTGCCAAAGTTGCGGTAATTATTCCCCCTGATTTTACCCGCCAGATTAAAGCAGATAAACCAACAAATGTACAAGTTCTCGTCGATGGCACAGATACCAATAATGCCCGTGTGATTAAAAATAGTATTCAGGCAACCACTCAATTCTTTTTACAGCGTTCTGGCTTACAACCTCTAACCGAAAAAATCAACGCTAGGGTGCGGATATGGTTCAATCCGGGACGGCAAGAATCGCTTTATATTGTACCCGGACTTTATGCCTTGATTTTATGGATTTATCCCTCTTTGCTGATGGCAGTTGCCATGGTAAGGGAAAAAGAAAAGGGAACAATATTACAAGTTTATGCATCTAGTCTCACCGCTTTAGAATTACTCTTAGGCAAAGGCTTAGCCTATCTCATGATTGGCATTAGCGAGGCATTCTTTATTATGGGGTTAGGCTCATTAATTTGGGGCTTAGGGTTTGCTGGCGATCCCACACCCTTATTCGTCAGTACGCTGATCTTCTTAGCCGATAGTGTCAGCTTTGGGCTTTTGGTCGGTGTGCGGGCAGCGAGTCAAAATGCCGCTGTTCAAGCTGTGGCATTAATTGGCTTTTTAACGGCATTACTGCTATCAGGATTTATCTATCCTCTGAGTAATATTCCCTTTCCCTTGTCTTTGGTTTCTAATGTTGTCCCAGCGCGTTATTATATCGAAGTTACCCGCGATGCTTACGTTCGAGGGACAGGTTGGTCGGGTGTCTGGTTATGGGTACTGATCCTGATCGTTTTAGGGCTATTGCTGTTTAATGCGGCAAGGATAGGCTTAAAGCGTATGCAGTTATCCGATTAATATTAGGGGAAACAAGGGTTCAAAAATTGACAATGGATAATGAACAATGGATAATGACCTCTCCTTAAAAGAAGAGGATTGAAATTAAGGAAAATCTTTTTTAATTTCTTCGTAAACGAAGAGGTCTTAGACCCAATTAATCAATTGTCAATTATCAATTATTAATTATCCATTGATAAAGCGCTTACTAAGAAAGGGCTTTAAGGTATTGCTTCAGCCAACCCCATACTAATCAACCTAAAGGCAATATGTTGAACCTGTTCTACGGGAAATTTTAGATGTTGGGCAATGGCATGAAGAGATACAGCCCCTTTACTATACTGCCAAATTTGCCATTCTAATGTATCTAGCCGATAGGAAGGATAACCGGCAATTGTACTGAGTAAACCGTGATTCGGATCAGGTAATTTAGCCGCCAAAATATCCCAATTGGGTAAAACACGCAATCCCATTAAAGTTGCTTCTGTCGCCGGAATACTTAACCCGGTCATTTCTTGAGTGGGAATTACAGCCATGGAATCAAATCGAAAAGAACCATCTTGCAGTTGAAAAAGCACAGACAATTGCTGCAACAGTTGAATTTGAAACAGTTGTTCTAAATTTAAGCGAGTTAAAACCCCTTGTTCTTTTAAACATACGCCTAATGGCTGATTGACAGGACAACACCATTGAACCAGTTTAGTTAACACGCGATCGCTAACCAATTTACATTTGGCAATAAGGGAAATTAAACCTTGCCCATCTCGCCGATGCGCCGCCGCGACAATGTGACCCTGTTTGACCCAGATGTAGTAAGTCACAGTGGCTGGAGGAAAAGCACGAATCGTCAGCAGTCCCGTTCTTTTGCCCTTTTCAAGTAACTGAAAAATCTCAGGTAAGGATACGTCACTTAAAGTACCGATAATGCCCATCATTGTAATCACTAAGGCACTTGCCTTATCAACTTGTTTCTTGCAGTTTGCCCTTACTCCCCAAATAATACAACGCAAGATCACAAGTTAAGTTCACAACTTAACGACTAACTTGGTGATGTTGATGGAAAATTCGGCGGGTTCAGGTAAAGCGTTCACCGTTTTTTCACGTTTTCCGCTTAAAATAAACGGTCTAACCAAATTCTGACCTTTAACCTGAATGCCACGAAGACATCAGCCTCCCCAGCGTCAACGGGGAGTTATTCTTTCCGTTCAAGGTTGGCAACGCCTAAATGCAGCGCAGCGCAAATCAGTATTTCAAGATAATGGGGGCAAACCCTACACCCTGGAACAATTAAGTGAACGTACCCATTTAAGCCCAAACACCCTGATCAAGGTACGACGGCGCACAATACCTGTTGATCGCAAAACGTTGATGTCTTATTTCAGCGCCTTTGATCTGACGCTTAACCCTAATGATTATACCAAAGCAGACAGCAAATCATCTAATTATGATCAAGTTCCGCTCAAAAGTCCAGTCCCTCTCGATTCTCCCTTTTATATCGAACGTCTGCCCATTGAATCCCTTTGTCACGAAACCCTGGTGCAACCGGGGAGTTCCATTCAAATTGTTGCCCCTAAACAGATGGGTAAAACCTCTCTGATGACGCGCATCCTTCAGCAAGCTAGAGAGGAAGGCTTTGATACAATCGCCTTAAATGTTCAACTAGCAGAGTCCTCTATATTCAGTGATTTAAATCGATTCCTGCAATGGTTCTGCGCGGTTGTGACACGGGGGTTGGATTTACCTCATCAAGTGCCAATCTATTGGGATGATATATATGGCGGAAATGCCAACAGCACCTATTACTTTGAAACCTATCTATTACCAAAACTCGCTAATCCCTTGGTTTTAGCATTAGACGACGCTGATGTGCTATTTAACTATCCAGAAATTGCTAGCGAATTTTTTAGTTTGCTGCAAACCTGGGGTGAAAAAGCCAGCTATGGGGATAGATGTAGCCAGATTTGGCAAAACCTGCGCCTAGTGATTGTGCATTCTACTGAAGTTTACGCCATGTCTGGGGCTAATTCTATAGAGTTTACAGCAGAATTATCGATTCAGTTGCCAGAGTTTACCAGGGAACAAGTCCAAGATTTAGTGATTCGCCATGGATTCAGTTGGCAACCCCAGCAGGTCAAGCAATTGTATCAGCTTTTAGGGGGTCATCCTTATCTTGTCCAGCTAACTTTAAATGCGATTAAAACAGAAAAGATTCCCATTGACCAATTCTTGGCAACCGTTACAGGGGAAACAAACATTTATCGGGAGCATTTGCACCAGTGCTTATGGTATCTCCATCATGATCCAGAACTGATGAGTGCCTTGATGCAAGTGGTTAATTCATCAACACCTGTAGAATTTGATCCCATTATTACCCTTCGCTTGCAGAATTTGGGACTGGTGCGGGTTGATCAGGGCAAGGTTAGTCTGCCTTGTCAATTGTATCACCAGTATTTTCGCGATCGCCTAAAACCCCTTGGCTTGAAATTATCCCCAGAAACCCACCCAGCTAGCCTGGTGGTGATTGAGGGGGTCAACTTAACCACTAACCTGCTGGCGCATCCGGAAACTACTTTTAATCAACTTTACCAAGACTTGCAATTGTTTGTCCAGCTTGCTCAAGAATTTGACGGTAAAATTCTCAAATCAATTGATCAGGGAATGTTAATTCTGTTTCCCAGTTCCCTGAAAGCGGTTAACTTTGCCCAAGAGATTCAATTAACCCTTCAATCAGCCATTCAAAGGGACTCAAATCCAGAACTCTATTATCGGATTGGCATCCATTGGGAAGATGTTATTTTTTGTTACACAGGCGTTAGTGGACCCGGTGTCAAAATTGCCCATCATCTCACCGCAGAAGCCCCTCCTGGCGGGATTTGTATGTCTCATAACGTTTATGAGGCGATCGCGAACCATCTACCCCAGCCGCCGCAACCGATGGGACAGCGACAATTTGAGGAAAGCGAAAAACCAATCGCCCTTTATCAACTAATTTTTTAATTAAAATAAGCATTTTGGTAGTGCCAAAACCTTTGATATACCGTAGGGTGGGCAATGCCCACCAGCCAAAATTTCAGTGGCATTCATCGTATATCTCGTGAGACTCTACCCTCAGCGAAGCAGGGTAGAGAGGGATAGAGGTCAAATCGACCCTTTCAATAAGGGGAGATTTGACAATCCAGTTGTAGGCACGACGATTAACCCCGTGCTTCGCTGCAACAACTGAACTTTCTTGGCAGTAAACTGCCCAAGTCTTTTCCAGCTAGCATCGCTAACTGAAACCTGCTTCTCAGTGTCTCCAGAACACCAGCCGATGTAAGCCTTTCCAGCTTTTTCAGCTAAAACCTTGTCGCCCTTTCTGAACCCATGACGGGTAACTGTACCGCCATACTTGCGCCGTTTACCACCCTTGGATGGAACGCACAAGTGTAATTGTCTGCGGCTAATTGGTGGTCTGCGGATTACTGCAAATGGCGCAGGTGTGATTTGAACATCACCACACCAGTTGCCATATTTAGCCTGATTAGAGTGCCATTCTCGCCATTGTGTAAACTCAAACGCGGCTAGGGTCACACCATCAACGGCGTGTGTCGCTGGTGTAGAGCAAGCTTTGTTTTTCTTGTCTTTGGCTAATCCTAGCCACTGTCTAAGTTGGCTAGTTCCATTACCATCCCTTTGCCATCCTTGGTGGGTTGTCACTGGAGCTAGTTTAGACAACCAAGTCAACATTTGTTTTTGACCGACCATGACTGGAGAGAAGCCAACGCCAGACCGAGCCGATTTACGACCACTGGTTCTGTCTACGTCAGCCATAACCAACTCATAATGAATGGCGCTGACGGGGAACAACTTAAACATCTCTTTGACTACCCGTAACTCTAACTGTCTATTGGCTCGAATTGAGGGAGGTAGTTTGGCTTGCTTGCGATTATCAAACCGCTTTTGACGATGACACCGCTCAGAGTAGGGTAACTTTCGGTTAATCCGCCTTCCTCGTCTTGCTCGACGCATAACCCGCCGTAACTCCATCCGCTCTTTAACTGTTTTGAACGGTAGGACTAAATGAGCCATCCAAAGGGTAGCAAGGCTCGATTGAACGGCGGCGCCTGAGTAACACTTGCCGGAGTCTATACCTATGGCTATCGGCTGAGTATCCTCCTCTGTTTCAAAGGTTAACTGAATGGCAAAACATCCTAAGTCGTTGTGTGCAATTTTGGCTTTACCTTCTTTTAACCAACGTCTAGCTCTACTAGCTTTGGTTGGCATTAATGGCTTGCCCGATTTTGATAGAACTGGTACTCGTAGCATGGTGATAAACCTCACGAGTGAAAGTGTGTAGTCCCTTCCCGCATCTAAACCAAGATGTCCTAACTGAATAGCGACTCGACAAAAAGCCTTAAAGATAACTTGGACTAGGGAAGTATCCAAGAGTTTGTACCAGGTTTAGACTCTATGCGGTATTCAACGGTTTAAAGGGTCCGTTTGTCCGGCAATCCCTGACTTCAAGCGTTAGCTAAGTCAGGGTTGTTGAAACTAAACTCAAGGAAGCGTTCTTTTTATTTTGAGAAGTCCGTTTACCCTTGAGGATCATTTTTACACCCCCTTTAGGCGCCAGTACAACACCTCGACGTTGGGGTTTTACAGGTCGATTCTCCGCTAATTCCAGTTCGTAGGATGACACAATTTTGGCTAAAGCTAACTTGAGTTCAAACTGGGCTAACGCCTCACCCATACAACGACGGGTTCCACCCCCAAAGGGAATAAATTCAGATGGAGAAAACTGACGTTCTAGAAATCGTTCGGGCTTAAACGTTTTCGGTTCTGGATAGAGATCCTCTCGCTGATGGGTAAGATACAAGCAACCCATGAGTATTGTCCCTGTATCTAACTGATGTCCGAATAACTCAATCGGTTCTTGTACTACCCTGGGGAAACTTAACATCGCAATGGAATGAATCCGTAGCGTTTCATTACACACAGCAGTCAAATAAGGGAGTCTAAAAATACTTAGAGGATCAGGTGTATCTCCTAAGCTATTCAACTCCTGAATTAGTTTTTCTCGAACCTCAGGGTAACGATGAATCCAATATAATCCCCAAGCCATTGCCAGTGCTGTTGTATCATGACCTGCTAACAAAAATGTAAGCAATTCATCGCGCAACTCTTGATCGGTCATTTCTTGATCGGCTTCATCTCGAACCGACATGAGTAGAGAAAGGATATCCGTTCGATTTGGATCAGGGTTTTGGCGGCGTTCGCTAATTTCGGCATAAAGTAAATCATCCAGTTGCTTCTGCAATTGTAAAAAATATCCCCAAGGACTCCATATCCCCCAATCTTTTTGCAGGGATTCAAAAAATAGCAAACTGGCAGTTAATGGAGAATTCATGAACCGTAGTAAAGCACGAGATTTTTGGATAATCTGTTCACAGCGTTCTCCGTCATAGAGTCCAAATATCACTTGCATAATCACCTTTATGGTGATCATTTGGGTAACATCAAGGGCTTTAAATGGTTTATCCAGGGGAAGTTGATTGATTACCTTTTCTGTGAGTTGAGCAATTAACTTCCCATAGACTTGCATACGATCGCCATGAAAGGAAGGCATCAAAAGTTTTCGCTCTCGTTTGTGGCTTTCCCCGTCTAACAGCAATAGAGAGTATTGACCAACTAAAGGTTGTAATATTGTATTCAAATGACCGGGAGCCGTTAACTTCTGTCTATCATTGATTAAAATTTGCTGTAAGGCTTGGGGATGGTGGACAAAAACAAAGGGTTTTTCCGAGCTAATCCGAGCCGTGAATAGGTCAGGATGACCCTGGGCAGCACTCTCCATATAACCAACCGGATCAAAAACCCATTGTAGCTTTTGCCAGAGAGCCGGCGTTTTTAACTCGTTAACGAATTTCATAAAAACTCCTTCGTTGTGGGAAACCCTGTGTCCCTTCGCTTCGATCGAGGGCAAGCTTTAGACCGGGGTTGCTTACAATTAACGAACAATTCTTAAAAGATTAGTTTAAACTATAGCAGTTTTATGTGCCAACAGAAAATTGTTCCCCTAAGAAGCGCTAAGGGCGGCAAGTGTAGCCTCGTTCATCATACCATAATTACTGTTACTTGAGTCAAACCCCTAGGGATTCTATCGGCTGGGGTTTTCTGAAAGTCTGTGACATACCAGAGCGACGCACCCTATCAATCGTTTTTGGCAAAACCCCAACTAACTGAGCAATCACCTCATCTGAGAGTTCATCAATAAGCTGGGCGTCGAAATATTTATAGAGTAAACTTAATAAGATTTTGGCACGGTGTAGCGGCACATAAGTTGTCATGGCATGTTGAGTAAACAAAATCCAGCGCTGCCTTAATATATAAGCTTTCTGGCGTTCGTACCGCGATTCAGGATACACTAACGAAAGCGTACCAATGGGAATCACTCGCGTGCAATCTGCATCGAAAACTCCACCAACGGCAGCACCAGGACCTGCAAGTTCTGCATGATGACGATGACGTATGATTATAGCATTACCATGAGTACTATTTACCCTGAGGAGTTGTCCTGTTTTTAACTGACTCAGGATTTCAGTCGGTTGAATAATGGGTTTGCGGATTAGGGCTAGCTCTGTCATGGCATCTCAAAAAAAATCGGCTTACTATCTCCGATGATTAGTTATAGATATTCAAGGGATAAGATTTGGTTAAAATTGTTACGCCGTTAAACGTAGCAGAGATTGATCCAAGTACATTTTGCACCCACAGCGAAGGAAGACAAATCAGTATAAATTAAACCGTTGTTAAACGGACAGACTATTAGGCTGTTGATGTGACTAAGCTGTTGTCCCTTCAAACCACCTATTTAGATTTTGGCAAAGTGAACAGGGAACAAGCAATAGGTAATTTAAATATGTCTTAGCCGACCTAAATTGTTATTCTTACCTTTTTAATGAGTATAACAACTCACTTATTATTTTAAGCGACACTCAACAGAATAGTCGGGTAATTGCTGAATTCTAATGTAAAGAGTTGATGAAGAAGGTAGAGGATTACCAGGTAGAAGGCTCCAAGGCATAAGAATTGATTGGATGGGGATGGAAACCCTTGCCCTATCCATCCCATCGCCGCCTTATCAGGACGGCATGGGGCTTCCAGAATGACGAATAACCCTGTCAATATTCAACGAAGCGTGGGGAATAGGCAAGCGATCCTAGTAAAGTGAAGAAAGACTCAAACAGATACACCCCTCGTTGAATAGGGAAATAACCGCATAAATACTCATGGCACCAGAAAGAATTGTTCTCCTATCGAGCCGAGAAATCGAAAAAATGCGTCAAGCTGGACGCTTAGCCGCCAAACTCCTGGATCACATTGAACCCATGATTCAGCCAGGGGTGAGTACTTTGGAACTTAATGATGAAGCCGAACGCTGGACTCAAGAAAATGGAGCAAAAAGCGCTCCTCTGGGGTATCATGACTTTCCCAAGTCAATTTGTACCAGTATCAATGAAGTCGTCTGTCACGGTATCCCCAGTGCTAAACAAATTCTCCAAGACGGGGATATTATCAATATTGACGTGACCCCGATTCTGGATGGATTTCACGGGGATACGTCTCGAACCTTCTTTGTCGGTACACCTTCACCCACCGCCAAAAAACTGGTTGAAGTCACCTACGAATGTATGATGCGGGGAATCGCCGCAGTGAAACCCGGAAATCGCATTGGTGATATTGGGGCTGCTATTCAGGAATACGCCGAAGCCAATGGTTTTTCTGTGGTGCGAGATTTTGTCGGACACGGTATTAATCGGATATTTCATACGGCTCCCCAGGTTCCTCACTATGGTACTCGCGGTAAAGGAAAGCGTCTACGTCCCGGTATGGTATTCACCATTGAACCCATGATTAATGAAGGGACATGGGAAGTGGAAATTATGGCGGATAAATGGACAGCTCTGACTAAAGATCGTAAGCTTTCGGCTCAATTTGAGCATACGATAGCTGTCACGCAAGATGGGGTAGAGATTCTCACGTCACCAGAACAGATTTCCCAAATGAAATCGGCGTGATGCATGGGATGGGGGAGAATTCGTAGGGGCGAAGCTTATGCGCCCAGATGTCTCGGTTTTATGCCATTCGTAGGGGCGAAGCTTATGCGCCCAGATGTCTCGGTTTTATGCCAACACAAGAGCGCATAAGCTTCGCCCAATCGCCAATCCCCAATCGCCAATCCCCAATCGCCAATCGCCAATCCCCAATCCCCAATCCCCAATCCCCAATCCCCAATCCCCAATCCCTCGTCGCCCCTTTGTGACGTTTATCACTCTTATGCATTGCTTTACGTCAGGTGTCGGCGATTCTCCTGTCACGCTTAAAGCGGATTTTAGTTTAGCTTTTAGTGCGATCACGTTCACTATATTTTAAGATTTAGTTCAATTACATTTTCCCCGAAATGCTAGAAAATTGCAAAGTCAATTTATCGGGGATATAACAGTATGCAGCTTGCTTATTTCTGTATCGGTAAAGAACCCATAAAGCCTAATGTCTATCATATCCAAAACAATCGATTGAGAAAATATAGATCGATAAAAATGACGGCTGAGGAGCTGTTGCAGCGGTATGCATCAGGACAACGGGATTTTCAATGTGTCAATTTGAGTGAAGAAATTCTGAGTTGGGCAGATTTGACGGGAGCGGATTTAAGTGGGGCAAATTTGAGTGGGGTAATTTTGAACTGGGCTACCCTCAGTCGCGTTAAGTTGAGATGTGCAAACTTGAGCAACTCTGACTTAAATTGGGCTAACTTAGAACAGACAGATTTACAGGGGGCAAATTTGAGTGGCGCAGATGTGAGTGCGGCTAATCTTAATGGAGCAGATTGGAGTGGGGCAATTATGCCTGATGGTACAATTTGGTCTGAACAACATGTTCGTCAAGATTCCCGGTTTCTCTCCTGGTTGATTAGACTATTCAGGCAAGAAAACAATCGCAATTTTTGATTAAAACTTGCTCCTGAATGCCTATTTGTGTAGTATAGTTCTAAGGCTAGAATACTACTCGGTCAGCGTCTAATTTTTTCCCGGCTCTGGGAAAAGGGCGGGTTTAGTCACGTTATCAGTTGGTGGCAAAAGGTTATGGGTGAAACCCGCGCCTACGCTTGAACAGAATTTGATATTACTTTCCCCGCTCTCCATTTTTGCTAAACCAGGTATCTTGCCATGCACTACCCACGCCTTGAATAACCCCCCTGAGAATTAAACCAATACCTCTTCCTAAGACTTGCGTCAAAACATAAACCACGCCTTTGCCAACCCAGCCAACTATACCCCGCAAACGCGGCGCGATCGCATCCCGGATTTCATAGGCGATGGTTACGGCTAATTGAGTACCCTGTAGCTCTTCTAACTCTTGACGCCGAGGGGAATAAATTGCCACTTTTTTTATCCCAATATCGCTCAAGACAAACAAATTGTAGCGACTCTCAAAAATAGATCTGGGTTCATCTACTAATTCGTCCCGTCGATATTTCCAGGATAAATTATTCCTAAATCTAGTAATTTCTCGTGAAGATATCAACCGTTTATCATAAAAGTTATGTTTAACTATTTCAACATCCGAAAATGAATTTAACAGCGGCTGAATTACACCATTAGCGACTTGAATAATCAGATTTTGTAATAACAGTTCTGCCCGCGCCATGGCTTCTGGTGTATGAGCCGGATAGGACACATTATCAATCATTAACGGGGATTCAAATAGCCGATTGGCTACTAACTCAATCACTAAAGGAATTTTATCCAAAATAGCCCTTTGCACAATATCCCGATTTTGCCGCAAAATATCAACCATTTCTATCATTTGATTGCCCACGGCTAAGGTCGAGTATTGACCAAAAAAGTCAGTTAAAGAAACATGCCACAAATCATGCAACAAGCGCGATCGCTTCTGGGTTAATTGCTCCCTAGTCACCTGGGAAAAGCGCAAGGCATCTAGCATCTCCTCAAACTTGTACAGAATGGTACGAAGTAATTCCCGGCGTCTTTCTACTTGCAGAATATCAATTTCTAAGGGAGTGTTGGTCAAATTTGCCAAACTTGAATCCAGTTTGGTTAATGTCATCCCTTGGGGGGTCGAGGGTTGAAACTGCAACGCCTCAGAGGAGGTTTTGGATAAGGCACTTGTGGAGGATTGGCGCAGAGAAGTTTGGGGGACAGGAGGACGAGGAGATGAAGAGGTTAAACGGGGTAAAGGTTCGGCATAATTATTATCCGATGGTACAATTGCGCCATCTGTGGGTAAAAGCTGATTTACGATCCACCGGGCTGTCAATAATTCTCGGCGGCGTCCCGTCCAAAATAACCAATCGAGGCGGGATAAATTACCCTGTTGGAGTTGCGCGGTTACCTGTCTTAAAGCCGCTTCAATTTGTTGTAATCCTGACTGGCGTAATTGGTTATGCCAACGTGGGGGAGGTAATGAATGGGTTGGGATGGGTAACATTTGCCAATAGGATTGACCCGCTTTAACTTGTCCTATGGCTTCCACAATTAAGGTGATGGCACATCCTTTAGCACAGTAGCCTTCTACTCCTAAGCCTTTAGCGGCGGCAAGCTGATTGGGTTCAGATGGGGCACTTAGCAGTAAGATGGGTAGGTCGGGATAATCGGTCTTGAGTTGCTGGCATAAGGATAGCCCGGTTAGGGGGCTCCCCAGCGATCGCCCTAATGCCAAGTCTAAAATGATTAAATTAACTTGTTCTTGGGGTAGTAAGGTAGTTAAGCGTTCTAGTGCTGCCGTTGCTGTATCAACCTCAGCAACAACTTCTAAATCAGCAAAAGCTGCCAACGCTGTGACTAAACCTAATCGGAAAATTGGGTCATCGTCAATGAGTAGGATTTGAGTGGATTGATTCGTCATTTGTCATTGGTTAGGGAATTGGGATTTCCAAAAAGCGATCGCGGCTTGGGCTTGTTGGTAGAGCGCTCGTTCTGGGGGAATCTGGGCGGCGGTGGCGATGGCGGCGTCAAATCGTCCTTGGGCGGCTAGGGCGGCGGCGGCTTCGAGGATGGGACGATCTTGGGCGGTTTGGATTTGGGCAACCCATTGGGCGATCGCAGCTTGAGATTCAGCATACAGCATTCGACCCGGACGAATTTGATTGGCAGTGGAAATGGCGGCGATTAAATCCCGGCGTTGGGCGAAGGCGCGGGCTAAATCGAGGATGGGTTGATCTTCTAGGGTTTCGATTTGGCGATTCCATTTCGCGATCGCGCTTTGGGCTTCGATGCGTAAGGGTTGACCTAGCTCAATTTTACGGGCTTGGGCGACGGCGGCGTTTAACTGATCAATGGTGCCACCTGCTGCAAGTTGTTGGGCAATTCTGAGGGTATTACGATCATCGATTTGTTGAATCTGTTTGCGCCACTGGGCAATGTATGTCTGTGATCTGATGCGTTGGGGGCGATCGGGTGTAATTAGGGTAGCTTGTTCGATTGCCATCTGTAGCAGGGGGCGTTGCTCGAAACTGGCAGTCATTTGGGCAAGACTTAACTGGAGGCGATCTTGCAGCTGAGCCTCCCACTGAACCGCTTGGGCGGCGGCTGGCTTTTGCACCGGACTTTTAGCATCGAGTTGGCGAACGGCGGTTAAGGCATCAATGAAGGCGAGGATGGTGTTTTGTTGCACCAGTTTGCCCGCCCGCCCTAAGCGTAACCAATCTTGAGCCTCTTGATACAGAGAAGTATTAATCGGAATCCCTTGGGCAATATCAATAACCCCCTGATAATCCTGATTTTGGCAGCGAGCTGCAGCAATTTGGAGTAACGTGCGACTCCAATTCGACAGATCACTCTGAGCTTGAGCTTTAATATAGCTGTTAGGATCAACCTTTGCCGCCAACGCGATCGCAAGTTTAATCTGGCTCAGTTGATTCGATTTGGCTAAATCCCGTGCCTCTTGCAGTTGTGTCCAAGCCTCTTTTTCCGCCGCCAACTGTTTCATCAGGCTATCATAGCGGGATACACTCCAGTAGGGGTCATTCAGGCGTGACAGTTGAGTCATTAGCTGAGCCGCCTGCTGCCAGTTTTGAACTTTCAGGGCATCTTGAAACTGACTAACAATTGCCTGAGCCTGTATTCGTTCCTGTTTCCAGGTGGCGATTTGGGCTTGAGCTTCAGGATACAGGGGACTACTTACCGGAATTTGCATCGCCATGTTCAGGGCATCACCATAGTTTCCCTGATTCAGAGTGTCTCTGGCAAATTGCAGCACCATCTCGGACCATTCCCGCAGCAGTTCCTGCGCTTGGGGATAAAGAGAATGGTTTGGCGACCAATATTGGACGATCGCGATCGCCTCCAGGAGTTGCTCGAATTCCCCCGATTGGGCGGCAAGTTGAGCGCAGTATATTCGTTCGCTATCCGTGGATAAAGGAGAAATGCGCTCGCAATTGGCAGGGGGTGGCAGTTTAGTGAGTAATAGGATACCACCAATGACCATGCTTCCGATAACGGACACAATCATCAACCACAGCAAGGACCACTGCCAAAACTCACGTTGGCGGCGAACTCGGGCTGGGTTGGAGTGCCTGTCTGTGAAAACTTCGGCGTTTGATTGTCCCGTTTCTGCTAAACTCGATGCCTTAGAGCCTCTTGCTAGTCGGATGACTAACTTATGTCCCCGAGGTGGGCGAGCAGGTTGGGAAGTATGGAGATGAAATCGGGGCAAGTCTTGTTTGGACACAGATAGAAAACAATTGAGAATTCATTGTTCACCGTTTATTGTATTCCCGATTAACCACAAGGCAAGGGTGATTTGTACTTAGTCCAATAGAGTCCACAATAGGATGAGGAATCGTTTTGGAGTAGTTAGGGTGGCATGAGCCTGAGCATTCGCCATTGGCTAGCAGAACGCCACATTGAACTTGCCCAACTGGGAGAGGATAACGCCCAGTTGGCGGGTATTGCGTTTCGTATTGCCCAAGATATGGAGGTCAAGAGTCTTAATCCCTTTGCGATTAGTGTCTTGACGGAAGTGTTGGAGTTACCGTTAACTGTCGCTTGGCAAGTGGCGCCGATTTTGTCTCAGTTAACGGTGGGCTTGCTGCGGATTTTGAGTCGCAGGAAGCCATTACGCCGGAGTGAAGGCACCTGGCTGAGTTTTCAGGTGGCTTATCTGAACGCCTTACAAGGAATTTTAGAGCAAGAAGCCCAACTGCGAAGACCCTGGGTGAATCGCGCCCAAGTCCCGGCGTCACCGAATACCGATGAACCCCTGGTTGAACCCCAATTGATTGCCCTGCTCAAAACCTTGCGCCCCGGACGACTCAGTGATTCCCAAGCAGAACAAGCCTTGTCCTCTGTGGCGAATTCGTTTCTGGTGCAGCAGATGAATAATTTAGCGATCGCGTGGTTTGTCGCGAATGGGGCGGAGGAAACGGAAGCTAAGTTATTAACCCAACGGTTGAGTAATGGACTCCCGGGTCATTTACTCCGGGTGATTGCCGAAAATGCACTGCCCTTGGCGCAACTGCAAAAGTTTGTCCGGTTGGGTCATTTAAGTAATACACTCAACACTCCCCCAGAAGACGAGGATGAGGAGCAAGAGTTCTCGCCTCCCCAATTGATGCTGGATTTGGATCGGGAATATTATCGGGCAGAACTGTGTGTGTCCTTAAGTGAACCCTTATTCGCTGAACCGTTTTCCCTCAAGGAAATCTACGTTCCCCTGAAAGGGAGACGCCTCCCCGCCACGATTGGACAAGAAAACCGGGAACGGCGCCGCCAACAGGATCTAGATCATGCCTATCTGGCGGCGGCTTCCTCCCCACCGACGGATTTAATGGCATGGGTCATGGCTCAACTGAATGATAAGAATAGTATTGCCGTAATCGAAGCCGATGGCGGTTGTGGCAAGACCAGTTTCTGTCAGATGTTAGCCGCCCATGTGGCGCAAGAGCTTTATCCGCAGTGGATGCCTGTCATTATTCGCCTGCGGGATGTTACCTTAGGTCAAACCTTGGAGCAAACCCTGGAGACGGCATTTCCGGTGGGACGGTTTACGGATACCGATGGTTGGTTTTCCCGCAGTTCTCCCCCTTGTTTGCTGATTTTAGATGGTTTGAATGAATTGCCTCGTTCTCCCCAGACTGAGCGTCACTTGTGGACGTTTATGGATCAGGTGATGCGATTCCATACCCAAATCAGTGGGTCGAGTTTTCCTCGTCACAAGATTATCCTGACGAGTCGTCCGATTACCTTAAATGGGGTGTTGGCTCGTAAATATCGCCATAGTAGTTTACCTCCCCTACAAAGCCGACTCCAGCGCATTGCCATTGAACCCATGGCGCAGGAGGAATTCCGCAAGTGGTTTCTCCAGTGGGCAAGACTGCAATCCAAGTCGATTGCCCAGTCGTATTTTAACTTCTTAAAACATGGCGGCGTGTTTCAGAGGCAATCTCCGAATCCAGACTTGGTGGCGCTGCTGACTCGTCCCCTGATGCTGTATTTGGTGGGAATTTTAAATCGGGATGCCTTAATTGATGATCGCATCTTTAAAATGAGTCCGGCTGAGGTTAAGTTTGAAATCTATGACCGGATTTGTCGCTGGTTGCTGGGGGAACCGGCGAGTGGGAGTGGACCTTTATTAGAGTTAATTCGAGAAGGGTTTTCCCATGCGGGGCGTTCTCTAGAAGCGATCGCGAATCTCTTAGAAGGACGTTCCCCGCAAAAGTTACGCCGTCAAATGCAGGGGACAGCACTGACGATTTTGCAAACGGGTCAAAATCAAGTGACGCAAACGGTGATCCAGAATCGGTTCCAGCCTCAGGAAATGACGCCGGAGTCTTTTACCCAACCCTTACCCACATTCTTTTTCCGCACCCAACCCAGAGATAAAACCGGGGAAGGGGTGAAGCCAGCAGTGCGTCAATCCGCTGCCTCCCAGAAAGCGGCATCAGCACCCCTGTCGATTGAGTTTTCTCATCCCAGTTTAGGAGACTACTTAGCCGCCGAAGAAATTGCCCTACAACTGAAGGTATTGGCGCAAAAGATGCCGAATCAGTATGGGGAAGTCTCCTTTGTGATTGACTCGTCTATCCATGTGGCTGAGCATCTTTATCGGTTGTTGGGATATGGTTTATTGTCTCCTCAAATTGAGGAATTGGTGATAGAGAGACTGCGACGGGAGCAAAAGCGCAATGCGGATGCTTTTTCTTTCCCGGTACTATATCAACGGCTCTATCGCTTCTATCGCGCCTACTGTCGCGGACGTTGGTTTGATGAAGGGGTGGCTCACCAGGTTCACGAACAGTTGCGGGATCTGAAAAATCCCTTGAATACGTTACAAATTGATGCCACTGTGGGATTAAATGTGTTTTTAGTCCTCTGTTCGGCAGCCAGAGAAGCGAATCTTCCCTTCTGGCCCTGTGGCAATCCAGAGATTCCCCAAGACTTTGATGCCGATCAATTGTTAAGTTTTATTGGTCGCACCGTTGCCCTGTCTCCGACGACGTTTTGGCAACGGGCGAGACAAAGTTTGGCTCAGATTCATTTATCTCAAGCTTGTTTGCATCGGGTGATGCTGGCAGAGGCTAACCTTTGGCAGGCGGATTTGTCTACTGCTGATTTAAGTGGGATTAATTTATCGGCGGCTAATTTACAACAGGCAAATTTAGCCTGGGCAAGTTTAGTTGGGGCAAATTTAGCGGATGCGGATCTTAAGGGGGCGCAGTTAGAAGGGGCGAATTTGTTGGGGGCGGATTTGCGGGGTGCCCATTTGACTTCGGCGAATTTGACGAATGCTTGTTTAGTAGATGCCCAGTTAGATGAACCGAATAAACAGTTGGCGGTTAAAAGTGGGGCGTTCTTTTCTTGGGAGGAATTTCAGGTGTATTACCAATCGTTGGTTGTATCTCCGTTTATGAAAACCATTGAAGAGGAGCATTTGTTTGAAGATGAACCGATGATTTTTATTGAGAGTGCTGAAGGGGAACCGATGTTACCGACGATTTACTCTCAAGGAAGCGATCACTATGATGGGGAAACTGAACAGTTTAACCGTGAGCAGTTCAGTGCCCAAGCTACGGTGTCGGATACACAGCAATATGCTGGGGAGACGGCGCAACTGGATGAATGGGTTACCCACGCCCCGATATCGGATACACAGCAGTATAGTGGGGAGACGCAGCAAGTGGATGAGATGGCACAACCACCGTCTGTGTCGGATACACAGCAGTATGCTGGAGAGACAGAACAGATAGACGATTGGGAGTTCTATGAGTCGGAAACTGAGGAGGAGCCGCTAGAGGCGGGCGCGAAGGAAGAGACACAAGTGTCTCATGAAAAGACGATTATGCTGGATGAGGAGGATGATTATTAGATTATTTTTGTCGATGTCGAATCTGTCGCAGAATTAAACCGATGGGAAGCGCGATCGGGGGCGTCGGTGAGGGTTTGACGCAGGTGGAAGGCGTAGAGGCTGAGGCTGAGGTTTTTCATTTATTGGTTATGGGTCATTTGTCTTTTGTTATTGGTCATTTGTTGATGGAAATGTCCGGCATTTTCATTAGCCTATAATACAGAATACCCGTAGGGGCACGGCACTGCCGTACCCTGTTTACAGTGAATTAAAATTGTAGGGGCGCACCGACGTGCGCCCTATTTAATCGTAAAATCTATGCCACCATTTTAGCTGTGTCAGTCCGCCATCGTGAGGAGAGCGTTCGCGTAGCGTTCCCGAAGGGAAGCATAACACACCTTGACCACTATAAATGGTAATACGGAGTCAATTCTGATTGGTTATTTTTCATCGGATTTCGGTGCAATATTTAATCAACGCCATACCCGATCAATGGACACAAGATAAGATTTAATCGGCGCACGTCTGTGCATTTAATGGGCGCAAGCCTTGCGCCCCTACCCTCTTGAATATCAATTACAATATATACAATCTTTCCACACAACATTCTCGATAATCATTTATTATTAGCTTCTCGCTGCATTCTCCGTTCTATCAGCTTGAGTCGAACCGCTTCATATCCAGAACGGGGAGGATCTGCTGCAATTTGAGCTAGTCGCTCACGGTTGCGTTCTTGCCAATAGTCTCGAATCTCTTGTGCTGTTTGTAAAACCTCCTGATACTCGGCTTCTACCTCGGCTTGATGGGCTTCAATATAGGCAAGAACTCCGTTCATCTGCTCATCAGTCAAGTTAAAACTATCGCGAATGTATTTGTGTGGATAGTCGGCTTTGAGGTAATCCATCACATCATAGAGCGTGATTCGAGTACCCGCGATCGCTAATCCTCGTTCAGTATGGATAATGTATTTGTTCCCCGCCTTTGTCATTCCCTTTTTCCTCCATTCCTATCGCTTAATTTGAACCTTGAGTATTGGGTGGGTTTGTCTGTGGGGTAGATGGGGGTGAATGTCTTATAATACTATTAATAATCATGTCCTTCGCCGCTGGGCTGGGTTGATTCGCTGGCGTGGGAGATTTGCTTCCCCCAATACCAATGGTTACTTGAAAATCTCTGATTTCTGTCTCTGTTACCCCCTCTCGTTGTTGCTGGTATCTCTGGAATAGTTCCTGGCGGTAGGCGGATTTTTTTTACCAATTTTCCAGTTGATTCGAGATATCCTCAATATCATCATCAGGAAGTTGATTGCCGAGTTGCTTTAAGTTATCCCTGGCTAAGTCTTCGGCGGTGGATGTGTAAATGGAGATCCCCCCTAACCCCCCTTCAAAAGGGGGGAATTGGTTGGAGTCTTCTGGCTGGGTTGAATTAGCAGAGAGATTGATAGCGTCTTGTTCCCCCCCTTGATAAGGGGGGGGCTAGGGGGGGGGTTCAGCCGTAATAATCACGGCACGGAAACAGTCAGGGAAAATATACCATTCGATAATTGCCGTGTTTTGATCAATCAGTGTAGAGAGTTGGTCAAACTTGAGGGGTTTATAGGGATAGAGTTCGTTATAGCGCTGGCGCAGTTGGTTGATATGGCTGTAGTCTATCTCGTCTGATGTTATCGATTTTTCCGATAGGGATTGTTCTCTAGCCGCTTGTTGCTGATTTAGGCGTCGCTGTTGGAAGCATCCCAATTTTGCAAGTTAGCTCTTTTTAGAGGGCTGAAACCCTTTAACTATCGTTGCTTTCGGTGATGTTGTTTCCAAAATGGGATGCTCCCTCGCTGTTCAATTAGAATCTCTTGCTGTAGCTGTTGCAATTGGCTTTTGATCTGGGTGGGAATTTCGCCATCGGGGTAAAGGCTGCGACTGGTGAGGAGTTCAATCAGGTTACGGGTTTTGCTGCGTTCGATGTATTCCCAGGCTTGGGTATTGTCTGCTAATTCTAGACAGACTTCGATCATATTGGAATAGAGTGAATTCCATTCTTCCGCTAGTTTCTGTTTATCGGCATCATTAGCCGTACCTAAACTAATCTCTACTCTCTGGAATTCAACGGTATCAATCGCTGTGGCAAAGGCATGATAGGCGTTGTCCAATTGTTGGGCATTTCGGTAGGCAAGTCCCAGGTTAAATTGGGTTCCAGCATGGTTTTGGGGTAAAGCTTCACGGGTATAGACTTCCAGGGCGGCTTGAAAAGATGCGATCGCACTTTCGATATTCTCTGCCCTTTCTCCCCGGATTCGGTATAAGTAGGCAGTACCCAGATTATTTTGCGTCATTGCCCAATTTTCTGAGTGATTCTCGCGGGTAAAGAGAATCAGCGCTACTTCATAACCCGTAATCGCGATTTCCAGGTTAGTTGCTTGACTCCCTAGAGGAAACTGCTGGATCAGATTACTGAATTCACCAATAACTAAGGCAATAAATTGGGCTTGTTCGGCTTCCACATCTGCCAGTTTTGCGGTTGCCCAGTCATACAATATCCGGACATCAACTAAACTCCGTTAATTGTTTCAATGCAGACAGACGTGTCTAACTTTTGGGGTTGTTTTATAATAATTTGAGTCGTCTAAAGACGACTTGCGCTTTTAGCCAAGAACTTGAGTTCTTGGCGGGGGAATGGTTAGGGTTTGGGTATTTCCTGTTTGAATCAGTTTAACCTGATCGGCGGTGGTCATGGTAATTCTCCTCATAAAACCTGAGTCGGGGCGGGTTTATTTACATCTGGATGCAACCCAAAAGATAGTAGTAAAACCCGCCCCTACACAATTTTTCCATCTCCCACTCAAAACTTACATCCATGAGTGTTTAACGCCAGGGTAATTAGGACATCAACTAAACTCCGTTGATTGTTTCAATGTAGACAGACGTGTCTAAATTTTGGGGTTGTTTTATAATAATTTGAGTCGTCTAAAGACGACTTGCGCTTTTAGCCAAGAACTTGAGTTCTTGGCGGGGGAATGGTTAGGGTTTGG
>NZ_JAVKEW010000013.1:0-33607 GCF_040226375.1 Coleofasciculus sp. G2-EDA-02
TGACTTGACTACAGCAAAAGGGAAACTGCAAAGCATCAACTGGAAGTATTTCGAGCCAATCTGGAAAGCTGACGGTTATACTTATGTCCACAAAGGAAAGAAATGTCCATTGATTTAACGATTAGAGGAATAGCGATCGCATCTATCAGGGTTCATTCTTTATACTATCCAAAATTCACTTCCACCCCCTCACCTCTTCTGCCCTGAAACCTTCTAAAAGTAATGCTCAATCGACCCAAATTCAAAGAGCATTTCCACGTTGAAATTGCCCCCCCCAAGCATGTCTTCCTATTAAGCGAAAACAAGCATTTTGCTTTGCACGGACGCCTGTATGTACTGCTTGCGCCTCTGCTAGATGGTCATCACTCTATTGATGACATGATTCAAACCCTGCAAGGACAAGCCTCTGCCACTGAAATTAACTATTCCCTAACCCTTTTAGAGCGCAAAGGGTATATTACTGAAACCGATAATACCTTACCCCCTGAAACCTGCGCCTTTTGGAATTTACTGGATATTAATCCCCAAATCGCCCTCCATAAACTGCAAAACACTAAGGTTTCTGTGACAACCTTCGGTAACATCCCCACAGAACCCTTTATTTCTACCCTAAACTCTCAAAAGATTCCCGTCAGCGATGTCGGAGATTTAGCCATCGTCCTCACCGATGATTATCTACACATTGGTCTAGATGCGTTCAATCAAAACGCCCTCCAAACTCAAACCCCCTGGTTATTAATTAAACCCATCGGCGCTGTTATTTGGATAGGACCCATTTTTTACCCCGGTAAAACAGGATGTTGGCACTGTCTGGCGCAACGCCTAAGCCTGAACCGCCAACTCGAATCATTACTCCAAGACACCAAAGGAATTACCACACCCTTTCCCGTTTCTCGTTCCATCCTACCCTGCACCTTGCACACAGGATTCAACCTTGCCGCCACAGAAATCATTAAATGGATTACGGGCAAAAACGACCAACTTCTCGGCACAATCATCACCCTTGATGTGGTCAATTTAACCCTGCAACGTCACCGCTTAGTTCGACGCCCCCAATGTCCCCTTTGTGGTGATCCCAAATACCTGTACCAACAGCACATTCAACCCCTTCTACTAACAAGTCAAACCAAACAATTTACAGCCGATGGCGGACACCGAACCTGTTCCCCAGAAGAAACAGTAAAACGATATGACTATCACATTAGTCCGATTACAGGCGTGATCAAACGCTTATTTAATCCTTTGCCAACGAGCCATGATTTAATCCACATTTATCTCGCCGAACACTCTCTCTCACCAGCAGACAATGACTTGAATAATTGGCGTCAAGCGGTACACCTTAACAGCACAGGTAAAGGAAAAACGGATCAGCAAGCCAAAGCCAGTGCCTTTGCAGAAGCCATTGAACGCTATTCTGGAATGTATACCGGGGATGAACCTCGAATTCGAGCAACATACTCCCAACTGGGAGCATCAGCGATTCACCCCTATACCTGTTTCCATTACAGCGAATACCAATATCGAATTCGACAGGAATGGAACCAAAACCATCACGTCATTCACTGGATTCCCGAACCCTTCGATGAAACGCAAGAAATTGATTGGACACCCGTTTGGTCCCTCACTCACCAAAACGTTAAATATCTTCCCACCGCCTATTGTTACTTCGGCTATCCCCTTCCCGAAACAGATGAATTTTGTGGTGCTGACACCAACGGTAACGCCGCAGGTAATACCATCGAAGAAGCCATTCTCCAGGGATTCATGGAAGTAGTCGAGCGTGACGCCGTGGCGTTGTGGTGGTATAACCGTGTCCCTAGACCGATGGTACAATTAGATAGTTTTGAGTCACCCTATTTGCAAAACTTGCTAACCTATTACAAAACCCTACACCGCGATTTCTGGGTATTAGACATTACCAGTGATCTAAATATTCCCACCTTTGCCGCCATTTCCCGACGCACGAATAAACAACCCGAAGATATTCTTTTCGGTTTTGGCACTCATTTCGATGTTAACATTGCCCTATCGCGAGCCGTGACAGAAATGAACCAGATAGTATTTCTCTCCAATGGTGCTAATCCGAATAGCAAAGCCACCTTTTCGCGTCAAGATATGCAAACCTGGTGCGAAACGGCGACGTTAGAAAATCAACCCTATCTCGCACCCGACAGTAAAGCTACCGCTAAAGTTTATCAGGATTATACTCAGTGCTGGAGTAAGGATTGCCTGGAGGATGTCAAACGCTGTGTAGATATCGCCGCTCAACAGGGATTAGAAACCCTGGTTCTCAACCAAACTCGTCCCGATATTGCCATGAGTGTGGTTAAAGTTGTCGTTCCCGGTTTGCGTCACTTTTGGGCGCAATTTGCTCCCGGAAGGCTTTATGATGTTCCTGTTAAGTTGGGATGGTTAAAAGCACCCCTAAACGAGGCACAGCTTAATCCCATTCCCATGTTTTTGTGATGTGCTTCTCGATGAAAACGGTATTGACATTGGGACCGGCAACTGAAACGAAACCCTTGATTACTCACTTGTCCCAAACCGCTGATCGCTTTCGGCTGAATGTAGCCCATTTAACAGCAGAAGGATTAAAAACCTGGTTAGAACGCTTGGCAGAAATTTTCACAGAACAAGGGAAAGCCTTACCGCTGGTTTTAGATCTGCAAGGCGCTAAAATGCGAATTGGGAATTATCCCAGTTGTGACGATCTGCCCTCAGAAATTCGATTAGTTTTCGGTCACTCCTCTAATCATATCACCCAAGTGCCGATTCCACACCAAACATTCTTCCAAGAATTAAAGATTGGGGATAAACTGTCACTCAATGATGCCCGAATTCAACTCGAAGTTATCGAAATCCAGGATAAGAGTGCGACGGCTAACGTTATAACAAATGGAGAATTAAGTTCCTATAAAGGGATTAATCGGGTTGATCATCCTGTACCGTTTACCCAATTAAGCCAGCATGATCAGAGGGCGGTTGAGTTGGGGTTGAGGTATCCCTTTGTGCAATTTGCCTGTTCCTTTGTCTTAGATGGGAAGGAGGTTACACCCATTCGCCAGCAGATTGGCGATCGCTATTTAATTGCCAAAATCGAACGCCCTGAAGCCATGAGCTATCTTAGCCAACTAGATCAAGGGTTTGATGAATTGTGGTTCTGTCGCGGCGATTTAGGAGCGCAGGTGGGATGCAAAGCACTCGGACAATTACAAGCCGCGTTTATTGCCCAGTTTCCGCAATTATCACGTCCCAAGTTTCTCGCGGGTCAAGTGTTAGAATATATGACCCATTTTCCCCAACCTACTCGCACTGAAGTTGTGCATTTATACGATATTCAACAAGCCGGATTTGATGGAATTGTCCTTTCTGATGAAACCGCTATTGGACGATATCCCGCAAAAGTTGCCGATTTTTTAGCCCATTTTTATGACCAATAACTAGATAATACTTACACGATCAAAGGTTGAGAAACCTAAGTCGGGGCGGGTTTAGTCACTTATGGGTGCAACCGAAAAGATAGTTGTAGAGACGTTGCATGCAACGTCTCTACAACTGACTAAGCAGCAGCCGGTTCTTCATAGGGAATAAATAGTTTTTTCTTTGCACCGCAAATCGGGCAAGCCCAGTCATCGGGAATAGCGGAAAAAGGAGTTCCAGGAGCAATACCAGAATCCGGATCACCTTTTACTGGATCGTAAATCATGGAACATTGACGGCAAATCCATTTTTGAGTCGTCGGTTCATCGCTAGGAGCTTTTTTGGTTACAGTTTGACCCTCTAAACTACTCAGGGCGTCAGTATATTGACGGGCATGATGCTGTTCAATGCTCGTAAGTAAACCAAAATTGTGGGCAGCTTTACGGAATAGTTGGGCGTGTGCTTGAGATTCTTGGGTTTGAGCTTCAAATTCCGCTACAGCATCCTGATCGCGATCGTTCCTTGCCGCTTCAGCAAATTCGGGATACATGGTTGTATATTCGGTGAAATGCAGCCATTTATAAAATAAACGGGTTAATCTCGGCGGCGATGATTATGTTAGCGATCGCGTGGCGACTCAGCCATTCCCATCCAACCCAGCAAAACTTTTTGCAAGTGGTTCGAGATATTGCTCATTCAGGTGATATCAAATAACAAATGACAAAGGACAAATGACAAATGACAAATAACATCATCGCATCCGATGCTGACAGCGTTTGAGGTAATGTTGCGCCACTTTATCCTCTGGAATAACCTGCAAACATTCGCTAAAATGTTGAGCCGCTTCTGAGAGGCGATCGCGATAATATAACATTAGCCCTTGCTCGAACACCGTTTTCGTCGTCCGCTTCGCCCTTCGCATCTGGGGCGGATCAGCCTCAAAGACTTCATAGACAGTCACTTTTTGCGCTTTCCCTTTCACATTCACCTTATCAATAAGGCGCATCCCATAGTCCTCGGAATCCGACAACTTCAAGAACGTATGGTGCGAGATTAACAGTCGAACTTGATAGATTTTGGTTAATTCTTCCAGGCGGGCTGCTAAATTCACCGCATCACTAATCACCGTGCTATCCATGCGGGAAAATCCCCCCACGGTTCCCAGCATCAATTCCCCAGTATTAATTCCTATACCAATCTCGATGGATGCATAGTTACAATTAGCCCGATGTTGATTATATAAAGCCAACCGCTCAAACATAGCAATTCCCGCTTGCAGTGCTTCGTCAGCATTGCCACTGAACAGTGCCATAATTTCATCGCCAATATATTTATCGACAAAGCCATTATTTTCACGAATTGCAGGTTCCATGCGACTCAAGAAGGCATTAATAAAATTAAAATTTTCCCGGGGATTCATCTGCTCGGATAGAGCCGTAAAGTTACGAATATCAGCAAAAAGAACAGACATTTCCCGTTGAACGTGATCTCCTAGTTGCACATCCACAATACTTTTTTTCTGCAAAAACTGGAGAAATTGACCAGGAACAAACCGTTCGTAGGCTTGATTGAGTTGAAATAGCTCACGAGTAAAAGCTTCCCTTTCCGCTTCCGCTTTTTTGCGATCGCGGATATCTTGAAAGGCGACAATCGCATAAGCAACCTCCCCCTGTTCCTCATAAATCGGAGTTCCCCAAAGCTCAATCGGGATAATCTGATCCCCTCGGTGAATTTCCATATCATTAATTGTGGCAGGTTTACCCTGTAATGCCAGCATGAAGGGCATTTGGTTAGTGGGGTAAAGTTGATCCGTTCCCGCACGATAGGCTTGGTAAACCTCGGCTAATTCTTCAATAGTGACAGATTCGACAATTCCTTGACCTAAAATCTGCTTAGCCGCTTCATTAGCATAGTAGGGTTTGCCCTTGGCATCAAGGATAAAAATCCCCACGGGTACGGCGTCTAAAAATTGCGTCAACCTCCGCTCACTTTCACGCACGACTGAGTAAAGTTTGGCATTTTCTTTAGCAATTATTGATAAGCGTAAATGAGTTTTAATCCTAACCAAAAGTTTATTTTTAGCAATTGGTTTTGTTAAATAATCATTCACGCCCACACTAAATCCTGCCACTAAGTCATTCACTTTCTCGTTCGCCGTCAACATCAACACAGGCAGTTCAGTAGCTGGATAGGATTCACGCAGTTTTTTACAAACATCATACCCAGTCATGCGCGGCATCATCGCATCTAGTAAAACCAAGTCAGGCTGAAAACCATTATTAATGATGTCTAAGGCTTCTATGCCATTGGCGGCTTGGGCAAGTTGATAATTCTCCAACGATAAATAGTTTGCCAATATCTGACGATTCACTGGTTCATCATCGACAATTAAGATTTTGAAGGGATTGATTAAGGGTTCGTTATACTGGATATCTTGGTGTTGGTGCATAGTTAAAGAAGTTTGATCCAATGTCAGCAAGAGGGGACAAGAATTACCGACACTGGGATATGGAATCCTAGACGAATTGGTACTAAAAGCAGTCTGAGACATTGCCGCCATTGCCTCACCTATATCTGGCATGAAGTGTTCAATCTGACCCTCAAAGATGGGCAACGTAAATGTAAACTGAGAACCTACTCCTAAGGTTGATTGCACCTCAATGCTTCCCCCATGCAACTCCACTAGCTTTTTTGTCAAGGCTAACCCTAACCCTGTACAGCCATACTGACGCCCCAGGAAACCCTTCCCTTGTTCAAAGGATTCAAAAATACTGTTTAATTCAGAGTTTGGGATACCAATCCCTGTGTCAGCGACGGTAATGGCTAGCATTTTTTTTTGTGAGTGTTGAATATTGAGTGTTGAGTGTTGAGTTAACTCCTCCCCCTCGCCCCTCTGCCCCTCTGCGCCTGTACCCTCTACCTTCTGCCTTACTATCACGAGTTGGGCGGAAATTTTGACCGTTCCTTTATCAGTAAACTTAATCGCATTTTCCACTAAGTTTTGCAAAATCTGCTGTACGCGATTTTCATCCGCATAGGCGATGGGTAAATCAGAAGAAATGGCATTAATCAGTTGCAATTCTTTATCTCCAATAAGTGGGTAACTGAGTCGGAGAACCACCTCCGCTATTTCTCGCACACCCACTGGCTGTCGCTGCAATTTAATGTCTTGGTGTCTGAGTTTGGCAAAATCGAGAATGTCATTGACTAAATTGGATAAGCGCCGCCCAGTAGCAACAACTGTGGCTAAGTTAATCTGAGTTTGTAAGGGTAAATTTCCGGTAGCACCATCCATTAGGGATTCAGTAATGCCAATAATGCCCTGGAGAGGAGTACGGAGTTGGTGGGATGTATTTGCCAGAAACTCATCTTTGAGCTTGTCTAGGCGCTGCCAAGCGGCATTCTGATGATCTTTGAATTCTAGTTCTTGGGTAAAACGCATCTGTTCCGCTTCCGCTTTTTTTCGCTCTGTAATATCATTGAGAACGGCAATGGCATAAAGAATTTGACCCTGTTCATCAACAATGGGTTGGCTCCAACTTTCAATGGGAATAATCCGGTTGTCTTGGTGAATTTCAATATCATGAACAATGTGGTGTTCTCCCTGTAAGGCTCGAAAAATCGGTAGGTTTTCAGTAGGATAAGGTTGATCAGTCTCGGCAATATACCAGTGATGAATTCTTGAAAAATTATCGGTGAAAGCGTCTAAACTGAACGCTTTGTTCATGAATTCTTGGGCTTTATCGTTGGTATAGTAGAATTTGCCCTTAGTATCAACCACAATGATACCAACGGGTATAGTTTCTAAAATTTGAGCTAACTGTCTCTCACTTTTAGCCAATACTTCATTTAAGATGTTCATCTGATGATTCTGGTCTTTGAGAGTGGCAAAGGATTGTTTTAATTGTTCAGCCATTTGATTAAATGCAGCGCTAAGATTGCCCAGTTCAGTGTTCCGATGAACCTCAATTTTTTGCTCCCATTCACCATTGGCAAGGGCGTTGGCGGCTTGATTTAAGCGCTGGATGGGGTGAATAATCCATTGAGCGGTGCAAATACCAACTCCCGTGGCGATGATTAGGGCGACGAGACAGAGTAGGATAGTCGATCGCGTATTATTATGAATGTGCTGCATGAAGTCAGCTTCAGGGACAACCACGACAATTAACCAGTCTAATTCGTGGCTATTTTTTAAGGGCATTATCTGTAAAAATTGCCGCTGTCCCTGACGTTTAAATTCCAGGTGTTGGGAATTTTTAATTCTATGGAAATCGCCAAATTTTTTAGTTAAATAGGTGGCGGTAGCTTGAATTAATGGATCGCGACTTTGAGTTGCTTTTAACCGAGTAATTTGATCAAGGTTATTTTGAAAGGGGGGTTCTGGGGTGGATGTGGCGACTAATAGTCCAGAACGTTCAATAATAAACAGCCGTCCCGATTTACCGACTTTTAGCGTTTGTAGGAAATCGCTAATGGTGGAAAGACGTAGGGTTGTGTTTAAGACACCTTGAACCTGCTGATGATTGCTATCGTAGACGGGTTGAATGGCGCTGATTAGCAACGTGCGATCGCCTTCGCCAAAAATGGGGTAAATGTCACTCCAGGTGGGTTTACCGGCTTGCAAGGCGGCTTTATACCAGGGTCGCAGGCGGGGGTCGTAGTTGCTGGAACTTTCGATCAGGGTGTTGCGATCGCCTTCGCTGTGAGTGCTATAAGTATAGAAGTTAAACTCTGTCGCGGGATTGGCTTGGATAATCACCAGTTGATCGCTATTTCGTCGTCCAGCCGCAATCAATCCTCGCTGTTCATTCGCCACACCAATATAACTCACAGAATCAAATCGTTGCACTTGTCGCCACAAATGCTGTTCCCACGGTTGTAAATTTTCTAGGGTCAAACTTCCCAGACGAATCGCATCCTGATTACTTTGATTAATCTGATGGGGAATGGTTAAATATGTCTCTAACCTATCCTCAATATGATTCGTAATTTCATCTCGTAATTGAGTCGCTACATCATTCACCGCCTGCTGTCCGTGGCGAGAGGATAACCAGCCAACCACTCCTACTAGGGCAAAAGTTTGTACCAGGAAAGGGACTACGAATACCGTTCGTAGAGGAACGTTGGTTAAACCATGGGCAATCAGGCGCTTGAGAGATCGCATTGACATGGGATAGTCGCTTGAAGATCGCTAAAATCAAGGAAATAAACCCTACATTTTTAAAGCAGAATTTAATCCTTTTTTTTATTCAGTTCAACCCAAATTAGCGATGCACCCAATAAATTCAATCGATCAATGATTGGAATAGTTTTAGGGTAAAACTCAAAAAAAAGATGTTTTTATCAAATTAGTATGGTTTTGCCAAAAGCATGAAAAGCATTAGCTAGACCCTCCTCGTGAACGTTTCCCACCTATCCCATTCACCGGAAAGCTTTACAGCTAAACAGTTTCGGCTTTTGTACAGAGACTAATCGCCTCTGTACGTTCAAGGTAGCGGTACTAGACAGAACTGAAGAATTCAGTCCTTTAGCCTCTCTCGCTCAAAGCCATCATTATGTTATACTAGCGTATGACTTGTATTACAATATTCGTATAATATTTTAATTCGCGCCACAGTGTCGGCTCAACTCGATGAGAAGGTGAGCTGGGGGAGATGAGGAATATGGGGAAGTCGTGAGTTAACTCAAAACTATACCTTACCTGTTCCCTGTTCCCTGTTCCCTGTTCCCTGACAAATGACAAATGACGAATTATTGCTGTTGACAACGGTTGAGATAGATGTTAGGCACTTGATCTTGAGGATTCACCCGGAGAACCTCAGCAAAGCGTTTTTCCGCCTCAGCAAACGCCTTCAGGTTATAAAATGACCAAGCTTCAGTAAAGGTTTGTAACGTGGCTAATTTAGCCGCTTTAATCTCAGGTAAATCGGCCTCAAACACTTCATAAACGGTGACTAATTCCGATTTACCCTTTACTTGAACTTTATCAATCAGACGAATCGCATAATTCCCCGGATTAGATAAACGGGAAAAAGTATGATGAGAGATTAATAAGGAAACTTGATAATTTTTAGTCAACCCTTCAATGCGAGAGGCTAAATTCACCGCATCACTAATCACTGTGCTATCCATGCGGGAGATTCCACCAATGGTTCCTAGCATTAACCCTCCCGTATTAATCCCAATCCCAATCCGGATAGGAGGATAGCCGGAATTCTGTCGATGTTGATTATAGCTCCTCAGTTGGTGTAGCATCGCAATTCCCGCCTTAACTGCATCATCAGCCTGACCACTAAACAGTGCCATAATCGCATCCCCGATATATTTATCAATAAAGCCATGATGCTCAGTAATCGCTGGCTCCATGCGCGACAAATAGGCATTAATAAACTTAAAATTCTCCTCCGGTGTCATCGTTTCGGATAGGGTGGTGAAGGAGCGAATATCAGAAAACAGAATTGACATTTCTTTTTGAACATTATCCCCAAACTGGACATCAACAATACTGTCCTTATTCAAAAAATGGAGAAATTGGCGCGGCACAAACCGTTCATACGCCTGATTCAATTCAGCCAAACTGTTATAGAAACGGGCATTTTCAATCGAGGTAGCAGCTTGCGCGGATAGGAGACGCAAGAGTTCCAATCGGCTAGCTGTAAATGCTCCCGTCGTCAAATTATTTTCTAAATAGACAATTCCGCTCAATTTTCCTTGATTAATCAACGGCGCACAGAGAATTGACTTCGGCTGATTGGTTTGAATATAGGAATCTTGCCTAAATTGTCCCTCATTTAGGGCATCATTTAACACCACAATCTCCTGAGTTCGTGCCACATAGTTAATGATGGCGACGGATACCACTTGCGTCTCTTCTAGGTCAGTCGATGGAAAGACCTGAATTTGATTGCACTCTGTACAGGATTGGGTAAACGTATTCACCTGTCCCTCGGCTTCAATTCGTAGTTTTCCTTTCGTCTCTAAAATCAGAAATCCTTTTTGCGCCCCCGCATTTTCAATCAAAATCTTCATCAACGCCGCCAGTAATTTATCCAATACAATCTCACCGGAAATCGCTTGCGCCGCTTTCATAACGCTGTTTAAGTCAAGATACTCTGACGAATTTTTGCCATTTTGGGTGGTTGTGGTCAGGGTTGAACTTTTTTGTAATAGCCCTCCAGACTCATTATTATTTACACGAGTAAAAAGCCATTGGGAATAGGTGGCTTCTAACTGTTTAACTTTCGCCATTGCCCCCCATCGGGTATAAACGTAATGAGCTTTTTGTAAATAGGTTTGGGCAATTTCTTCCCGACCTAATCGTTGATAGAAATTGCTGGCTCGTTCATAAGCTAGGGCTTCGTCTTGAAGATAACCCTGTTTTTTAGCACCTTGAATGGCACGATCATAATACTCCATTGCTTGCCGGATTTTGCCCCGTAATCCCGCCCGTTCCGCCTCCACTAAGTCATATTTATGCTGAAAGTTACAAGGGGCATAGTCTGCCCAGGTTTGCATTATTTTTTGTTGTCTGGCTATTTTGTTGAGATAGCGTTTGCGTTTACTGGGACTGGCTGAATGGCACAGAGATAACAGGACTAAAGAGGAATAGAAGTTGGTTAAAACACTATTTAATAAGCCATTCACGCTTCCCTTATACTCATCAGCCAACCAAACCAGTCTTTCCGCTTCTTGTTCATCACCAAATAAGTAAGCCAGGAATAACTTCGCCCAATAAACAGACAAAATTGAAATCTGATTCTTTGCTGCTAATAAATCAGGAAGGAGGCGATCAAAAACCGTCCAGTCTAATGTCGGATAATGGTCAGCCTTGATTAAGCATAAGGATAAATTATGCCAAATTGTGATATACCCAATCTGATAATCTTGTTTAAACTGCCGATTCAGTTCCAGATGTTGAGCTTGTTTGGATTCAACCTCAGTTAAGGGCAGTCCGACGAAAAATGAATAAGTACAGTAGTTTACTGTACAGTGACAAGCGTATTCAATATCACCATTTTCAATTGCCGTTTGTATCGTATCGAGTAATGGATTTAATGTGTTTATAGCTGGCTCTTTCCAAGGTCGGACAAAAGCATTAAATTGCTGATATACTTTGGCTTGTACGTCTTTGGCAGGAAAACGGTCTAATAATTTCAATGCTAACTGACCAAAGCGATAGCCTTGATCAATTGTTTCTTGTTGACCACATAACAGCAAACTATAAACGCTATAAGCGTAAGCGGCGAGGGAAGAATTTCCATGGCGAATACAGAGATTGACCATGGTTAAAATCAGCGACGGTAATAGGGAGGGTTTGGCAATATAAGCGGGTGCCATCACAGACATTAAAATTCGCAACGCCGCTAATTGATTGGGTTCAGTCATTTCCGGCAAATCCACTAACGCCTCAACCCTTTGATAAACCGGAGGTGTTTCAGTTAGCGGGATGTCTAATAGGTTTAACACCTGCTGTGCGGTTTGGATGGCGGACAGCATTTTATTTTGAGAACTATCAAATAAAATTTGCAGTTCATAAACCTTGACTTTATCCATCAGAGTTTGCGCCCGATTTAGCACATCATCGGTTAAAATTTGGGCGGCTTCAAAATCGGTCAATAAATAGGCAACTTCGATGGCTTCTAGAAACAAGTTGAGGGTCAAGTCATACTGCACTTGCCAACTCTCTGACGGCAGCAGTTCGCGACCGATGGTTAAGTATTTTCTCGCAGGTTCATAAGCAGTTGCGGCTTTCGCTTTCTGACCTGCCCAAAGATTCAATTGAGCTAATTCATGGCGTTCTTCAGGGGATTCGATTAAATCAATACTGATATTCAGATGGTTAACAATATCAAACAGAGAGTCTGATATCTGGTCGGCTGGCGTATTTTTTAGTAATAATTGACCGACAGTCCGATGCACCGCTTGGCATTCTTCCTCAGGAATCAGAGAATAAGCGGCTTGTTGAATTCGGTCGTGGACAAATTGGTATTGAATGGTTAAGGTTTGAATGTCTCTGTGTGTTTTAGAGAAGAGGGAATTCAAGGCGCTTCTTTGATGTTGACCCAATAAAGTTTGAGTCGTATCCGCCTGACTGATTAACTTATAGTCTTCCCCCAAAGGAACAATTAACCCTGCCACGATCGCGTGCCATAATTGCACCGCTGTTTCGGACATAGATTCGCCTAAAACTAGGGCTAAGGGTTTCAGTTCAAAGGAATTTCCTAAACAAGCGGCAAACCGTAAAACCTGTTGCACCTGGGGCGGTAATGTTTTAATCTTATCTGCCAAAATACTAACAACATTATCGGTAAACTTTTGGGCTTGAATCTGGGCTAAATCCCAGTACCACACTCCCTGTTCAGAATTAAATGTGAGCAGCTTTTCTTGATACAAGTATTTGATAAACTCATTAATGAAAAATGGATTACCTCCAGTTTTAATCTGGATTAATTCAGCCAAAGGGTAGGCATGTTCAGGGGAACATTTGAGCGTTTCTGCAACTAATTGGATAATGCTGATTAATTCCAAGGGCGCTAAAACCATCTCATGAATAATGGTTCCGCTGGCGCGAATTGTCTCGAATGTGAATCGTAAAGGATGGGAAACTGTCACTTCATTATCCCGATAAGCACCAATCAAAAACATCCCGCCGATATGAAACTCAGCCTCACCCTGATCTGAGGAGTTCATCAACGATTCGATCAGTTTCAACGAAGCACTATCCGCCCACTGCAAATCATCCAGAAAAATCACTAATGGATGTTCAGGTTTGGTAAAAACTTGGATAAATTTGTGCAGAACGAACTTAAAACGATTTTGTGATTCTGTGGGAGGTAACTTGGGAACTGGAACAGGTTTGCCAACAATCAGTTTAACTTCAGGAATGACATCAATAATAATTTGAGCATTCCCCCCCAATGCGGCTAAGAGGTGGTTGCGCCACTGGGTTAGTTGCAGGGTAGTTTCTGTTAACAACTGTTTGATTAATTCTCGAAACGCCTGAATCACGGCTGAGTAAGGAATATCCCGTTGATATTGGTCAAACTTGCCGCGAATAAAATAGCCCCGCCGTTGAGTAATGGGTTTATATAATTCCTGGACTAGCGCTGACTTTCCTATACCGGAATATCCAGATACAACCATCATCTCCTTGGGGAAGTTTCGAGTCTGTAGGGGCGGGTTTAGGGAATTTTGTGTTGCCGTTGACGATAAGTTTTCTTCAAAACCCGCCCTGATTGAGTTTGGCGTTGGGTCTTCTAATAAACTACGTCCAGTAACCCGAATAAAGCTGTCCAATAGAATTTCAATTTCCCGTTCTCGACCATACAGTTTTTGGGGGATTTGAAACTGCTCAGAAATATCCTGGCGCCCTAGGGGAAATAGTTCGATTGTTCCCTTCATCTGTAATTGCATCAGGCAAACCGTTAAATCGGATTTTAGTCCCCAGGCACTTTGATATCGATCTTCAGCATTTTTTGCCAATAATTTCATCACAATAGCAGAGAGGGCGGGGGAAATCTCTGGATTAATCTGGTGAGGCGGAATGGGTTCTTTTGCCAGATGAGCATGAACTAATTCTAGGGGATCATCGGTTTCAAAGGGAAGGCGATGGGTGAGTAATTCATAGAACGTTATTCCTAAGGAATAAAAATCAGTCCGATAATCCAGCGCCCGGTTCATTCTCCCCGTTTGTTCCGGTGACATATAGGCTAATGTGCCTTCTAAGACGGAGGGATTTTTCAGAATTGGGTTTTCTTGGGATAAAACCGTGGCAATGCCAAAATCAATGATTTTCAGTTGTCCGGTTTCAGGATTGAAGACAATATTGGCAGGATTGATATCTTTATGAATAATATGGGCAGCATGAATTCTACCTAAGCTTTCGGTGTTGCGAATGGCGATACTTAAGAATTCTTTGAGCGTAAATCCCCGTTCTTGGAGTAAGAGTTTTAACGAGGAACCACCAAAATCTTCAAAGATAATCACCAAGGTGGTTTGATAGGGTTCTAAGCTATAGGCTTGAACCACACCACCAAAATTGAGAGAGCGCGTAATTTGATATTCTTGTTGATAGCGGTTAATTTCTGCGGGTGTAGGATAATCTTGTTTGAGAACTTTGAGGATCACTGACTGCTGATCCGATTCTCGGATACCCCGATAGACTAAAGAGTTACGACTTTCATAGATTTGATCCAGAATCCGACAGCCAGCAACGGTAACCATAGGGTAGATGGGGAAACACTGAGAGGATTGCTTAAAGGTGATAGCCTATCATACTAAATCCGCCTTTATTACCCCATGCAAGAGGAGGCGATTGAAATCGCTGCTACACAAACAAAGTCCGCCTGCGCGGACTGGTTTATAACAGGGGTAGGAAGCAGTGTAGAGATGTGCCATGGCACGTCTGGGAGCAGGGGGAGCAATGGTACATTTTTCCTGATAGCGGTGCAAGGGTATGAAAGGGTTTTACCCTCCCTCCTTGAAGAGGAGCCAATATCAATACTACTCAAAGCATTGATAGCTAAGGGTTTTGGACTTGTGCAGCAGCCCCTACTTACGGTAAAAGACGAGATCCAGCAGGACATTGAATCTCCGTAGAATCGGCTGAAGGTGGAATGGGCATTGGCGGGGGTGAGGTTGCAGGTTGATCACTCTGACAAATCCCAGAGACGGTTGTTTCAAACCCATTAACGGTGGTGACAAATACCGCGCCAATATAACTAGGAAGTCCCTCATCTTTGGGACGTGCTGTAATCGCTACACCCTGAGCGCGATCGCCTGATGGTACAATTTCGTAGGTATACAAGGCGGTTTCTAGGTTTGTGGCGATTTCTAGCTGTTCAAGGGTATTGGCAAATTGACGATTTTCTAGATAATACACTTGCTGAGCGCGATTTAAGAGGCTGATGTACTGCATCGGAATCCCTTGGCTGGATCGGTTGGCGGTGGTTTCCAACTCAATTACAGAAATATCTTCGGATACTGTGGTATTATCCGACATCTTTGCCAAGAGTAACGCCGCATCACTAAACGCCGTGGGTCGAGGTTGTCCCGGCGTAACATCTTTGAATTCTAAACGTAGTTTCCCCTCTGGGGTTAACTCAAAAATGGTCAAGGCGATTTCATCGGGTGTGAGTGCCATATCCAGGTGCATCGGTTGAGTCGCCGTCTGAATTTGGTAACCCACCTGGATTGCCACCGCCGACCCATCTTGAGCCGGTAAGATAAAAAATAATTGGTTATCAGGGGCAAATATTAACCGGATGGATTCCCCCGATTCCGGATCAGTGGCAAGCCATTCGCCAATTAATTGCTGGGTAACAGTACCCGTTGGCGATCGCACCTCAGATGCAGGGGATGGATTGTCCGGTTCAGATTGCGCTTGAGATGGAACGCCACTAGCGACAAGGAAGGCTAAAAGAACGAATATCAAACGCGATCGGCACAACTCAAGCAATAGAGAAACAGGATTAACCATGGCAATCCAACCCAGCAACTGATCGGATTTTAACAAAGAAAACGAATGACGAATGACAGTAGGGGTTTGGGAACCAAACCCCTACTTATGTCGCCACCCATCCCGAAAAGACCCAGCCACCGTTAGCCAGCCGTATCCAGTTACCGGCAGTCTGACCCGTGGTTGCGATCGCGGCGCCATCGGCTACGGTATCAACAACCCGATACCCTAAACCGGGACCCGATCGCACATTCAGAGGGCTCCCATTCGTCGTCACCATGGCTGTATCTGTCCCTGGAGCTCCACCGCCACCTTCACCTGCTATCCAGCGAGAGGCTACCCAGTTGCCATTGCTCAGTTGAGACCAGCCATCGGCATTAAGACCACTGAGGCTAACCGTTCGGTTATCGGCTACCGTACCCACCACACGATACCCTAAACCCGGACCCGATCGCACATTTAGGGGACTGTTATTGGTATTGACAACGGCTGTATTCGTCACGGGAGTCCCACCTCCCCCATCCTCACCATATAAGGCGGTTAACGTCGTCGGTCCAGCAATCCCATCCGGTGTCAATCCCCGGGACGCCTGAGCCGTTCTCACACCGGCTTCAGTAAGGCGACCATAATAGCCTGTGACGGGTCCATTATAGACCCCAAGCTCTTGCAACCGATTTTGCAGATTAGTTACGGCTCCCCCCGTACTACCGGGACGCAAGACACCGGAGGATGGAACAGCACTACCGCCATTCTCACCTGCTATCCAGCGAGAGGCTACCCAGTTGCCATTGCTCAGTTGAGACCAGCCATCGGCATTACGACCACTGAGATTAATTGTAGTTCCATCAGCGAGAGTGCTAACTACGCGATACCCTAAACCGGGACCCGATCGCACATTTAGGGGATTGCTATTAGTATCAACCACAGCCGCCCAAGCGCTACTGGTTAAGCTTAATGAAGACAGTGCGATCGCCAACGCTAATCCCTGAATCCAGGCTAAATTCGGTAGTTTCCAATCAAATTCTGACTCCCAGACAAACCCATCAGCACTCGACTGGGAGTGGGACGTCATGTTATCGGCTTGGGCGATCGAGAAATGGGTATAGGCTAGTGTTTCCATGAGAACACCTCACTGTTCGTTTATAACGGCGATGAACCTTAACCGTAGACAAGACTGACTCAATACCCTGATCAATTCCCGGTTTACCTGCGACAGAAGGTAGTTGGGGATGGCGAAACGACGACGGCTGGGTTCATCTAAATTTAGAATTTTCTTTTCTTATAGCATTATTAGAAATAATCCAGCTGGCTAACGTCTCTCAAAAGAAAGGTTTAGCTTTTTCAAATTTATTTGTCGTGAGAGGGGAATGGAGACTATAGTAACGGTTAGCCCTTCTCTATTCATTTCGCGTTCTTATTCTTATGGCTACTGCCACTTGGACTCGCCGCCATGTCCTTTCTCTGGAAGATTTTACGTCGGCTGAATACGACACCCTCTTACAAACAGCCGCTAGCTGTCGGGAAGTTCTCTCCCGGCGCACGAAAAAAGTCCCGGCTTTGCAAGGTCAGGTAGTGGCAAATATGTTTTTTGAACCCTCAACCCGCACCCGCAGTAGTTTTGAACTCGCAGCAAAACGGTTGAGTGCGGATACACTGAATTTTGCACCGGGAACCTCTTCTTTGACCAAGGGAGAAACCATTCTCGATACAGCAAAAACCTATTTAGCAATGGGTGCGGATATGATGGTAATTCGCCATCGAGAAGCAGGAGTTCCTCATGCGATCGCGACTGAAATGGATCGCCTGGATACGAATGTCGGTATCCTGAATGCGGGAGATGGTCAGCATGAACATCCCTCCCAGGCGTTGCTGGATTTGTTTACAATTACATCCCTATTGGATTTTGAGTATCCTCGTCTGAAACTCTTGGCAGACAAAAAAATTGCCATTGTCGGGGATATCATACATTCACGGGTTGCCCGTTCTAATCTTTGGAGTCTAACGGCGAGTGGTGCTGAGGTTCATTTAGCCGGTCCACCAACCCTAGTACCCCAGGAGTTTGCAGAATATGTCCATAAGAATGTAGGGGCGAAGCATTCGCGCCCCGATCTATCGGGTTTCTACTCAAATCCAAACGCGAATGCTTCGCCCAACCCCCAACCCCCAACCCCCAACCCCCAATCCCCAATCCCCAATCCCCAATCCCCAATCCCCAATCCCCAATCCCCAATCCCCAACCCCCAATCCCCAACCCCCAATCCCCAATCCCCAATCCCCAATCCCCAATCCCCAATCCCCAATCGTCGGCTATTCTTGCATTGGGATGTTGAACCCGCCCTGAAAGATGCGGATTTTGTCATGACCTTACGGCTACAAAAAGAACGCATGACAGCGCATCTACTGCCCAGTTTGCGAGAATATCATCAGCGTTATGGGATAACGCGCGATCGCTTGAAACTTTGTCATCCTGGAGTCAAAATTCTCCACCCCGGACCCGTCAATCGCGGCGTGGAAATTAGTTCAGAGTTAATGGATGATCCGGAATTCAGTTTAATTTCTCAACAGGTAACCAGTGGTGTTGCGGTACGCATGGCGCTGCTTTATCTGATGGGGAGTGGGAAGTCTTAATCGTCTTATGTCTTATGTCCTTTGTTTGCTTCCTTTGCACCTAGAAGGGCGGGTTTAGTCAATTTATAGGACATCGACAGAACGTTATCGGTACAACCCGCCCCTACACCCCTGTTGCCCGTTGCCTGTTGCCTGTTGCCTCTCCCCACCACAAGACTCCCTGAAGCAGACCCTAATTACCGAAAATCAGGTAATGGCTTGTTGGCTGTGCTTGTCAAACAGGTGAAACTGAGACCGATCAAACACCACACTAATCGATTGTCCCACACTCATGCGCGATCGCGGATCAACTCTGGCGATGAATTCGTGATTTGTTGGCGTCGTCAGATACACAATGATTTCATTCCCCATCATTTCCGTAACGGATACTGTGGCTTGAACAGAGGCGGGACGAATACCTGGGGGAATATAGTCAGGATCATGGATATTTTCTGGGCGAATCCCAAAGATAACTTCTTCCCCTGAATAATGTTTATAGAATAAGGCTTTTTCTGGAGGAATCTGGAGTTCAAATGAGTCTGTTTTTACATACAGATCCTCCTCTTTAATGATTAATTGAGCCTCAAAAAAATTCATGGCTGGAGAGCCAATAAAACCCGCAACAAAGACATTATTCGGATAATTATACAGCTTTTCTGGGGTATCAACTTGCTGTAAGACGCCATGATTCATCACCGCAATGCGACTTCCCATGGTCATCGCTTCCACTTGGTCATGGGTGACATAAATAAATGTAGTGCCTAATTCATGATGCAGTTTACTAATTTCTGCCCGCGCCTGTACCCGTAATTTAGCATCTAAATTAGATAACGGTTCATCCATTAAAAATACAGCTGGATTCCGGACAATAGCGCGACCCACCGCAACTCGCTGGCGCTGTCCTCCGGAAAGTTCTTTGGGCTTGCGGGACAGTAAATGGTCAATTCCTAATTGCTTGGCTGCACTTTCAACACGGGTTTTGATTTCGCCTTTCCGCTTCCCTTGTAATTCTAGACTAAATGCCATATTTTCATAGACAGACATGTGGGGATACAGGGCGTAAGACTGGAAAACCATGGCAATATCCCGCTCTTTGGGCGGAACATCATTGACTAGCTGCTCGCCAATATAAATACTACCTTGGGTTATATCTTCAAGTCCCGCCAGCATCCGTAGGGAGGTAGTTTTCCCGCAGCCAGAGGGACCCACAAAGACGAGGAATTCACCATCGTCAATAGTCAAATTTAAATCATTTACCGCGATAAAATCATCAAATTTTTTATTGACGCCTTCAAAAACAACACTAGCCATTTTAGGTACTGAATTGGTAATTTAGCTGTAGAGACCCCAATGGTATGCTATTATAAAATATTAATACTTGCTTGATAAAGTGTCCAGCTTTGCTAGTTGACATTTATAACTTGTTCATTACCGATACTTTAAAGGGAAATTACTTTTGAGCTAAGCTAAAACTCCAAAAATGTTACTAACTTAACAATTAATCAATTCCACTAAAGTAATCATCACAATTATCTATATCACATAGATATCCCCAATGATTTTTTATGATTAATCGCAATTGATAAATAACAAATTAGAACTTAAACAGAAATTCTGCTTAGGGTAAGGGCACGACATGTCGTGCCCCTACGTGGTTGTTCAACTGCTGATGATTACCCTTAATTGCAAGGCTATAAAAGCAAGAGTTTCAGACATTTTATCATAAGGGTAGTTTGACCAGACAGGCTATTACCGACTGCCTACTTTCTAATAATCTCAATAGACCCGCTGTTAGACGAGCTTAGAGAACCAAAGCTGGACAGATTTTCAACCAGATTTTTGCCCTCTGAGGTGATAGTTCCTGAAACCATTGCATCACTATGGGCACCAACATACCGATAATTCGATGTGAAGGCAGGTCCTTGATAGTGAGAATGGCTGTTGCCACGGTACGTATCCCCCGTACCCGTCCACATTACCGCCACATCCACGTTTTTGGTAGCCCCTGACGAGTAATCATTGACTGCGAATGTGCCATTTAACGCCGCTGATTTGAGAGACTTATCACTGGTAAAGTTTACGTCTGTAGCAAAGCCATCGCCATAGGAACCTTCTCCAGTACACCAGTTATAGGTAGAGTAATAGATATAGGCACCCTTCTGTGCGGTTGGCGCACCTGGAGCGTTTTTGCTGACGTTATCAGAGGCAAAAATCCCTACACTGGTGTAATTACACTCGTCAGATTGATAAAAGTAGGCATCAGCCGTTTGTCCTTTGACTTGGTATTTCTGGTTGGTGGCGGCGACTGCAGGAAGGCTCAGGCTCAGCAGGATTAAGGTAGCTCCAACCAATGTCTTTTGCATGTTTTTTTCCTAGAGGATGATTAACCGAGACTGGGATGAGAAACGGGAAGTTCCCAGATTTTAAGAAAAGCTATATTAGGTACTATTACTTATTAAGGCTGTATTCTTTCCCCTCTGTTTCCTGTTCCTACACATAAGACATTATCCCTTAACTGAACCTGCCAAAATTCCCCGAACAAAATACCGTTGCAGGGCAAAAAACACAATCAGGGGTACAATCATGGTGACAAAAGCCCCGGCTGTCAGCAAATGCCAAGCTTCGCCACGAGAACCTACCAACGTAGTTAAACGCATGGTTAAGGGGGCGACATCGGGTGTTCCTCCCAGATACACTAAGGCGACTAATAAATCATTCCATACCCATAAAAATTGAAACACGGCAAAGGATGCGATCGCGGGGAGAGAAAGGGGTACAATTAAGCGAGTAAACGTGGTTAAGTGCGACGCCCCATCCACCGCCGCCGCTTCGATTAAATCCTTGGGTAGGGAACCGATATAATTTCTGAGTAAATAAATCCCTAACGGCATACCATATCCCGTATGGGCTAACCACACGCCTAAAAACGAACCCGATAATCCCAAATGATTATAGGATCGCAATACAGGAATTAGCGTCATCTGTAAGGGGACAACCAACAACCCCACCACTAAAATAAATAACAACTGACGCCCCGGAAACTGCATCCAAGAAAAAGCATAAGCGGCAAATGTGGCGATGGCGATGGGAATAACTGTCGCAGGAATGGCAATGGCAAAGCTATTTAGAAATGCTTGTCCCATTCCTTCCGCCGTCAAAACATCGATATAATTCCCTAACTGATATTGGGTGAAATCAAAGGGATGTTGAAACACCATCCACCAGCCACTTGCCAACAAGTCATCCTTCGGGCGTAGGGAACTGATTAACAAGCCAACGGTGGGTAATGTCCAAATTAAGGAAATGACGATTAAACTTAGATGAACCGGAAGGTTATTGAAGGCATTTCGCAACTGATGAGACAGATGTTTCACAGAATTCGATTTACGGCGACGTTTAGATTTCATCTACTTGCCTCTTGTTGACGGAAGCGGCGGATATTTACGACCATGATTGGTACAATTGCTAGTAATAAGATAACCGCGATCGCACTCCCTCTGCCATAGTCGCGATAGTTAAACATTTCCTTAATCATCCGCGAGGCAATCACTTCTGTGCCTTGATTCCCCGCCGTCATCACAAAGACAATATCAAACACCTTAAGTACCATAATCACCACCGTCGTTGTCACCACCGCTAAGGTGGAACGAATCATCGGGATGGTAATCCGCCAGAAAATTTGTACCTCACTCGCCCCATCCATGCGGGCGGCTTCGATAATATCTTTGGGAATCCCTTTAACCCCTGCAGAAAGTAAAACCAGACAGAACCCGGTTTGCAGCCAAATCATAATCGCAATTAGGGCAAAATTGTTAATCGAGCGTTCCACTAACCAACCCACGGGTTCAAATCCCAGGCTGGTAATGATACCATTAAGTAAACCAATTTGCTCTGATCCGGCTGGACGAAAGGCATAGACAAAGCGCCAAATCACACTTGCACCGACAAAAGAAATCGCCATGGGTAAAAAGATGAGGGACTTGGCGATAGGTTCATACCGTACCTTATCCATGAGTACCGCCAGAATCAAGCCAAACCCGACACTAAACCCCGTAACTAGAACCAGCCACAATAGGTTATTGCGAAACGCCACCAGCATCGCCTCACTGGTGAAAGCAAACTTATAATTTTCTAGTCCGACAAAATTTTGCGATCGCCGATCCAGAAAACTGATGTAAATTGTATTCAGCGTGGGTAAAATCAAGTATGCCGTCAGCACCAGCAGGGCGGGGGCGAGATAAATCCAAGGTAGAATTCGTGATTGCCATTTATAAGGTAGGGTGTTGGCTAGATAATTCATGGCATAAAAGAAGCCAAGCACACCGCCACAGCCAATAATTACGGCAATAATTACACTGATAATTTTACTGAAAACTGACATAAGAATTTACTCTAACTGGAGGAAACCGATATCAATCCATCCTGTTGCCATCCTCTATGATAATCGCTCTCTCCTATCTGTCTGTGCTAAGTAGGGTGGGCATTGCCCACCAGCCTCATCTGAGCGTGACATTCACCCTAGTTTGCACCCTCGATGCTTAAAAAGTTAACCTGTTGGGTTTCGTTCCAAGGGGCTAACCTACTTGCGTTGACATGCTCCCGATTATTTTCTAGTCATTGTATGCACACCATCCCAATAATCAGGAGGCGGATTATCCTGATAATGTTTAGCCCGTTCGAGGTGAATCAAAACCGGCTTATCATTGGGTTCAAGTTGATAAGCTTGTTCAAAATACACAATCGCCTTGGGGAAATCGCGATTCATGTAGGTTTTACGTCCTTTGGCATACAGATCTAAAAATTTGTGAGTTTTATCATTGAGAGGCGTGTCGATATCTTGAAGCAAATGATAAATGCTAACCGCTTGATTTTTCCCCTTCACCCGAATTTTATCCAATTCCCGCACCCAAATATTATGGCGGCAGAGGTTATAGGTATATTCACTAATGATAATATCGCAGCCGTACTCTTTAGTAATACTTTCCAGGCGGGCGCTGAGATTCACGCCATCTCCGATAACCGTATAGTCCATGCGTTTGTGGGAACCAATATTACCCGAAACCACTTCTCCTGAACTAATTCCAATCCCAATATGAATTAAAGGTTGGCGATTTTTCATCCGAGGTTCATTAAACTTGGCTAAGCGCCAGCGCATATCTAAAGCCGACTGAACCGCCATCCAGCCATGATTTTCTTTTAACGCCAAGGGAGCGCCAAAAACTGCCATTAACGCATCACCAATAAATTTATCTAAAGTCCCTTTATGCTCAAAGACTGATTCGACCATTGTTTCAAAGTATTTATTCAGCAGCGATACAACTTCCGACGCTCCCAAGTTTTCGGTTAAAGTTGTATACCCCCGAATATCTGAAAATAAAATGGTGACATCCTTTTTGCTTCCCTGCATCAGTGCATCTTCACCTAACGCCAAGACTTCATCCGCTACCTCTGGCGTCATGTAGCGATACATCGTTGTTTTCAGCCGCTTTTCTCGACTAATGTCTTCTAATACAACCAAACCCCCTCGCACCGTTCCTTGGGGATTCGTTAACGGATTGACCGTCAAATTAATACTCCGTTCAATGGGTTGGACTTGCTCTTTAGATAGATAGGATGAAGATAGATAGGATGAGGTAGAAACAAGACTGAGATCTTCATTCCAGAGACTATAGATTCTAGGGTTATCGCTTTTGGGAATAGCGAGGAGATAAAGATGAGTATCATCATTCGATTGGCAGTAGGGGGGAGTATTCGGTTTTTCTATCTCTTCCAGTGGACATTGGAAAAGACCGACGGTTAAATTTTGTTCGGGGAGGTAATGCTTCGCACCCGTAGTTAGGCTGTCTTGTAACCGGACTTGGAGATATTCAATCGGCACAACCTCCCAGACATAGCGACCCGTTAGTTTCTCCTCCCACAAATGACGATTGCGATTATCGACTTGTTGTAAGGGACACCCCAGTAATCCTAGCGCTGCATCATTAATGGTCACGATTCGTCCCTGCATATCGGTAGAGATAACCGCATCAGAAAGGCTTTGCAGGATGTCTTTTTGATATTGCTTTTCGATCAGAACATTCTCAAACAGTTTAGCATTTTCCAGGGCAATGCCGGCTTGAATATTAAATGCCCGCATAAACTCTTCATCGGAGGTGCTGAAGCTACCTTGATGCTTATTAATCAGTTGAGTTACACCGATTAAATCCCCAACCGAGTTAAAGACGGGCATACAGAGAAGATTGCGAGTCACATAGCCTGTTTTTCTGTCTGTCGTCGGATCAAACCGAGGATCTTTATACGCATCGGCAATATTCAACAGTTGACCCGTAGACGCCACGTAACCCGCAATCCCCCGATTGGCTGGGATACGAATTTCCATCATCTTGTTGCCATCAGCCGTCGCGACTTTACTCCACAGTTCCCCAGTATCTTTACTTAGCATAAATAACGTAGAGCGGTCTGCTTGCATTAACTCCCGCGCTTGATCCATGACTAGACGCAGTGTGGCTTCTAGGTCTAAACTTTGACCTAGGTACTGGGTTGCTTTTAGGAGTGCAGCGGCGCCGCGTTGGTTCCGGGCTGCCATGTAGAATGATTGGCAAGTTTCTAGGATAATGCCAATAGAGGCGGCAAAGTCACGGAAGCGCTGTTCATCTTCTTCGTCAAACGGTACACCCCCAGCTTTATTCAATAGCTGTACCACAGCGACAATCTTTTTATTGCTGCTGACAATGGGCATACACAAGAGGGAATCGGTATGATAGCCGGGAGACTCGTCAACTTCCGGATTAAACAAGGGGTGGTTATAGGCTTCGGTGATATTGAGCGATTCACCCGTTGTCGCCACATGACCCGCTAAACCCACCGTCAGGGGAATGCGAACTTCCTTGGCGGCGTTGTCTTCACCAGAGGGAATTTTTGCCCAAAGCTGGTCTTTGTCACCATCAACCAGGAAGATAGTTGTACGCTCAGCCTGCAAGAGTTGACCAATTTTTAGAGTAAATGCCTCCATCACCTGTTCCAGCATGGTTTCGAGCGCTTCATGGTTAATCATTTCCAGCGCTCGCAGAAATTGCTGAAATTCAGCGGTGATGAAGTCCAGTAAGCAGATAAATTCGGGAAGGGAGAGGTCTTTAACTCGATGAGTTAGGACGCTAGTGCGATTGAGTTGGGTTAACTGAGTCAATGTAGCAAGAACGCTACCGGCATTAGACAGTGTCATAGTATTCGCTGTTCAACAGCTACTTTTGGCTCTGGCTGTCAGACGTGTTCTCATGCACGTCGGGTATTAGAATGCAGTCTGGGTAAAACAAATAAGCGCAGCGATATCGGTGAAAATTGAAAAACGCTTCCGTTTTCCGTTAGTTTAGACCAATCTCAATTTTAGACAAATTTATCTGCCTGAGTTGTTATTTGTCATTTCCTCTTACCTGTTGCCTCTATTGTCTCATCCTTGAGTCCTCACCTGATGTCCAGAGGGATTCTTGCTGGCTCAGTTGAGGATTTCTCTACCAGCTCCCTGATCTCCCTTTGTCGGGAGGCTCCCCGATGCCTCCCTATCCAGAATTTGCTGGTATAATCCCTAAATTTGAACTTTATTAGAGAATAATAATATTTGCACAGATATAAGAGGGCACGGCAATGCCGTGCCCCTACCACAGTTTAGGGACATGGCACTCTGATGCGGTAGAGGTACGACAAAACCACGCCCTAATTAAGCCGCTCTTAAGAGCGATCGCGACAAAACCACGCCCTGATAATATTGTTGTAACTGACGGGTTGCGGCTGACCAACTCCAGCGTTCGGCTTCTGCCCTAGCGTTTTGGCGTAAGGTTTCCCGTTCGGTTTGTTCCTGGAATAGACGTTGAGTAGCCGCGATCGCGCCTTGTTCATTTTGCGGATCAAACAAGTAGCCGTTGACCCCATCAGTGACGATATCCGGAATTCCACCCGAACGCGCCGCCACTACCGGGCACCCCGCCGCCATCGCTTCTAGCAATACTAATCCTAAGGTTTCGGTACGGGAGGGGAAAATAAACGCATCCGCCGACGCAAAGGCAGAACCTAAAGGTTCACCTGTAAGATACCCAACAAAATGGGTTGGGGTTCCGGCAAAATGTTTTTCTAAGGCGCTGCGATGGGGTCCATCTCCCACTAACGCCAAACGTGCACCGGGGATGGATTCGAGAACCGGTTTAATCCGGTCAATTTCCTTTTCTGCTGATAAACGCCCCACATAAAGCAACAAGGGACTTTCCGGGTGTCCTTGGGACAAGTGCGATCGCATCTTTTCAGATGCCAAACTAGGATGGAATGTCTCGGTATCCACACCCCGTTGCCACAAATCCAATCGTTGAATCCCCCGCCCTCTCAATTCCTCAACCATCGCCGTCGAGGTACATAAATTAAGCTGGGCTTGATTGTGATTAGCTTTAATTAATTCCCACATCACCGGTTCTAACATCCCTAACCCATAATGCTGAAGATATTGGGGTAAATGGGTGTGATAAGACGCGACTAAAGGAATTTGCATCACCTTAGCATAATACAGCCCTGCTAACCCTAATACCGCCGGATTCACCACATGAATCACATCCGGCTTAAATTCGGCTAAAGCCATGCCAATCGCGGGTCGAGGTAATGCCAGTTTCAGTTCTGGATATAGAGGTAATGGGAAGCCCGAAACGCCATAAATTCTGGCACCTTTGTGTTCAGTGAGTCCACCATCGGGACAAATAACCAGAACATCGTCACCATTGCGTTGTAAATGGTCAACCGTGTGCCGCAGTCGAGTGACAATTCCATCAACTTTTGGCAAAAAGGTTTCAGTGAATAAGGCAATTCGCATAATCGTGTGACCGTGTGCGGAGTGTTATTGCAAAAGGCAGAATGATTTTTACTGGTATAGGGTCGTTTCCGCCATTATATCTGTCTTAACCTTTAATTCGATGTCTGTTTTCTGCGGCTTGGGCAATGGATAAGTCACGCATTGTCGAGGATGGAGATTGAGACAACGTTTGGTAATAAGTATTTCCCATCGGAAATGGGATGGGGTAAGAGGAGACTGAGATTTTCTAGTTCCTCTTACCGAAACCATCGGTTCAGTTATCATCGTGGACAGTTCGAGACTAAGTTTGGTTGAAAAAACGGGAACATAAACCACCGAAACTCCTATTTTTTCCCATTGATGTTTTATTTCTTCCCTACCGTAGTCCTGAATTCTGAACCGATAGTCTAGAGATTTATCGCCGCCAAGACACCTTGGGTAAGATTTGTTTTTCATCTACACGGTGCTTGTACTTGCTGGCAAAGTTAAGTAAGGAATCGATCAGGGAATCAGATAGGTAGTGGGGTTGGAGTCCTAAACTTAACAGACAAGTATTTTTGGCGTAGAAATAGTGCTGTTCTAACTCAACCCGTGGGTTATCGAGGTGCTGAATATCCACATCGATATCTAAATGGGTTCCAGCATTTTTCACCATCACGGCTAAGTCGCCCACACTGAACATTTCCGTAAACTGGTTGAATACACGGAATTGACCGGGATCAGCCGGATTTGCGATCGCGAGTTCGACACAGCGAACCGTATCCCGAATATCTAAAAAGCCCCGCGTCTGACCCCCTTTACCGTATACTGTCAAGGGATGACCGATCGCCGCCTGGATACAGAAACGGTTTAAAGCGGTACCGAAAACGCCATCGTAGTCGAGGCGGTTTATCAGCATCTCATCCATACCCGTTTCTTCGGTTAAGACACCATAGACGACGCCTTGATTGAGATCCGTTGCCCGTAACCCCCAAATTTTGCAAGCAAAGTGGATATTATGGCTGTCGTGGACTTTGCTGAGGTGGTAGAAGCTACCGGGTTGCTTGGGATAGGGTAAGGTGTCTTTGCGTCCATTATGCTCGATGGTGATATAGCCTTCTTCGATATCGATATTCGGCGTTCCATATTCACCCATCGTCCCCAGTTTTACCAAATGGCAATCGGGGAAGTCTTGTCGCATGGCGTACAGAATATTCAGCGTCCCTACGACATTATTTACCTGAGTCAGTACCGCATGTTCCCTGTCAATCATGGAAAATGGGGCAGATCGTTGTTCACCAAAGTGAACGATTGCCTCGGGTTCAAACTGATGCAGGGATTTAATCAGGAAATCGTAGTCGGTAATATCACCCACGAACAAGTCAATGGATTTCCCCGTCAGATCCTGCCAACGCTGGAGGCGTTGCTGAATCGGTGCAATTGGCGTCAGTGTTTCTACACCCAGTGTCATATCCCAATGACGGCGCACCAGGCTATCTATAATCCCGACGTCATATCCTTTGTTGGATAGATGCAGGGCGGTTGCCCACCCACAATAACCATCGCCACCAATAACCAAGACTTTCATAGTCGATCCATAAATTGTGCTTGCCGATACTCGGTAAATGTATCAGGTTTCGGGTACTCTCGAACCATTAAACTCAGCGATCGCACCCTATTAAATCATCCTACATGCATACAAGTCAGCCAACTCTACCCCCCAACTGTGTCCTCCGACGCGCCTATTCTGGGGATCAGGGCGCGATTTTCCGATTGGTACTGGGGGCAAAACTTGATCCGACTCAGTTACGATGGCAGCAATTCTGGGTGATTGAATGTCAGGGACAGGTGGTGGCTTGTGGACAGTTGCGCCAGTTTGCTGACGCTCAAGAGTTGGGCAGTTTGGTTGTCGCCCCAGAGTGGCGCGATCGCGGTTTGGCAACCCTGCTGATGCACCATCTGATTGCCCAAGCCAGCTTTCCCCTTTATCTGGAATGCTTGGGGACACCCTTAGCCCAGTTCTACAGGCGCTTTGGCTTTGTCCCGGTTTCCTGGCAAGAGTTGCCGCGATCGCTTAAAATTAAATTTGGTTTGTCTCGTATGGCAAAAATTATTTTGCGACTCCCCGTAGAATTTATGCACCTGACATCAAACTATCAATAACTTAAACCTTGTTCAATCTTTATTCTTCTGGGTAAAAAGAAAGTTTTGTCCTTAGGTTTTCTTGATCTAAAACCCTTATACCCTAAGAAATAATACTTAATAATATTTTTTTATAATTCCACAAGGTACGGGAGATTCTCCCCCCCGCAAGATCTCAACAATTCGATTGTTTTGTAACAATTATTATTATTGTTTTCAGGAAAACCTAACAAAAACTATTGACTCACTCAATATAAGTAGATACAATAAATAAGTTGCTCTACTCCTGAAGATAGATGTTGAATCTATCTAGCAGTCTTTAAATTAAGAGTGACAACTTTCCTACCTCATAAGGTGCGATTCCATGACAAAATTTATGAAATTTACCTCACTTGCTGCCTTAACGGTTGCTACAGTCGGTCTAGCTAATGTATCACCCGCTACAGCCGCTTCAATGAAATATGATCTACAAATCCATGGTATAGGAGTTGAATCAGGAATATTGGGTGGTTCAACAACAATAAATGCAGCTGCAGGTTCCTTCACCACGAACGATTCAATGGATGCAATTGAATCAGTTGCTCTTAAGTTGGGGAATCTCCAATTTAATCAAGGGGAATTTCTGAATAATGGCACCAGTATTCTTTTCAGTAATTCTGCACAGCCGAGTCAGAGTCTCACTCTATTTGCCCTACCGCCACTTCCCCAGGAAATTGGTGATATGGTAGGTGGACAAGCAGCCACTTTGGCAAATGGAACTTTAACTGACTCTGTCTCCTACAAAATAACTAAACTTGCCTCTGTTCCTGAACCCCTGACAATCCTAGGTTCAGCCGCCGCATTAGGCTTTGGATTCGTACTCAAGCAAGAGAATTCGAGAAAGAAGAATAAAGTCAACTAGTAATTCTAATCTACAGCTTTTGAATTTTATTTGGGGCATCGCTAGGGGCGCAAACGTGCGCCCCTAATATCTATTTGAATGAACCCTGTAGAGACGCGCCATGGCGCGTCTCTACAACCTCCCCCGCAATGCCTCTAATTCTTCTGGCAAGGATAGAGGATTATATCCTAACGCAAACGCCTTGGAACTATCCAAGGAAACATCTGGAGGTCTTGGCGCTGCCATTTTTACCTCGGCTTGTTTACAATAGTTTAATCCGGTTTTAGGTAATTTTAACACATCAACCAAGAGACGACCAAAGTCATAGCGTGATATCCGTTCCCTTCCACCCAGATGCAGGTAGCCTTGAATGTTATCGAGGGCTAATAATATCCCTTTAGCGGCGGTAGCTCCACTCACAGGCGTGCGAAATTCATCAACAAATAATTTTAACTCCCCTCCCGCTTGTAAAATGTCAATAAATGGCTGGATAAAGCTAGTTGCTGTTGGTGTCGCCTGACCAAACATTAAGGGCATTCGACAAATTGCTGTCCGAGGATAACGGGTTAACATCATATTCTCAGCCCTAACTTTTTGTTCTCCATAATAACTAATTGGCGAAACCGGATCAGTTTCCCGATAGGGTGGGTTTAAACCATTGAATACCAAGTCAGTAGATGTAAATACACAAGGAATGCCATAATCCGCACAAAGTCCCGCGATATTACCAGATGCTATAACATTGATCAATTCTGTCTCCTGGGGATGCATTTGGCAAAAATTAGGATTGGATTGAGCAGCGGTATGAATAACGGCGTCAGGTTTAATGTCTTGAAAAAGTTGTTTTAGTTCCGGGAAATTGGTTAAATCAACGTTTATTGTGTTTATACCCGGACTATTAATCAACTTGGAAAAGCAAGTTCCATAAACATTCCATTCGCCTTTAGACAATTGGCAAATATGCCACCCCAAAAAGCCACTAATACCTGTAATTAATAACCTTTTCATGTCATTCTTTTCCGGTAAATACTGGTAGAAATACCTGCTTATCCATGGGGATTGGGCGAAGCATTTGCGCTGGAATATTGGTATAAAACCGAGACATTTGGGCGCAAATGCGAGAGCCCCTACGAATGCATCTGCTCCCAAATGTCTTTATAATATTCCATCACTTTGACTCACAGGTTAATACTTCATTAACGGGTGCAAATCCTTCTGGGTCATCATAGCCAACTAACTCAGAATAGTAATTTTTGTTTTGCAGGAGAACCACCCGCGCTGTGTCCAAGGGGGTATCATAAAACGTGAGTTCTCGTTTCGTTGTCAGGGAAATATTTTCAGCAACATCTGAGGGAAACTGTTCATAAGTAACAATTGTACTTCCCTCGTCTTCTGTAATGGTAATATATGCCCTCATTCCCAAAGGATTAGGTTGACCAGACTCAGGATCATATTGGCAGATTCTACCCGTGCTAGAAGCCGCGCAATTCAAAGGAAAAATAACAAAAACTAGGGCAACAACCCACTTTGACGAATTAATTTTCATGAGACATCACCTGAGAAAGGATATTTTTATGGTGTTTAGACATTCCTTGAACCTTTTTACCCATCCATAAATATACTTGATTCATATCATATCCGATTTAATCCTTACACTTTGGTCTTCAAGGGAAGGAGCTATTGTTGTCCGTTAAAAGGAAATGATAACTGTTTCGGCGGACATGATAGAATATCATAGTTCATCCTCTGCCAGTTCCTTCATTTCTTGTAGAGACTGCCAACCGGGTTTCCACAGAGAACGGTCTTTAAGCTGTTGAGCATTAAGCCAAAAGCGAACAGTAGGGTCACAAGAAGCCACCATTTCAGCAAAAACCCATTGACCCTGATTTTTGCGGTTGACTACTTGAAAATGTCGCCAACCCCATGTTTGTTGAGTCGCTGTCCATTTGGAACCAACCAGATAAGGAAATTTTTGTTTTGCCATTAATAATTGGAAACGTATTGACCCTTCACGTCATTCGGTGGCGGTGTGTAGGGGCGGGTTTCACTATTATCGTTTCTTACTTAACCCAAATGTAACTAAACCCGCCCTGATCCAATTTTGAATTAATTCCCCCATCTTCCCCATCTCCCAGACGCGCCATGGCGCGTCTCTACTTCCCCATTCCTCATCCCTTACGCTCAGACAACAGGCGTGCGGCAATAATTCCACCAATAAAGCCAAATAAATGCCCTTCCCAGGATACACCGGGAACCGTTGGTAAAATACCCCAAATTGCTCCTCCATAGAGAAATCCCACGATAAGGGAGAGTAAAATAGAGGGAACATTGCGTTGAAAATAGCCACGCAATAGCAGAAAACCAAGATAGCCAAAAACTAGACCGCTAGCGCCAATGTGAACAGCAGGAGAACCGATTAGCCAAACCCCTAAACCACTGACAACCATGGTGATGGCGGTAACAATAAAAAAGTCGCTGGTTTCTTGTAACATGACAAACCAGCCTAGAGTGAGAAAGGGGATAGTATTGGCAATCAGGTGACCTAAATCACCATGGAGAAACGGGGCAAATAGTATACCCCTTAACCCGATAATTTGCCGGGGGGAAATACCATGGCGGTCCAGTGCGCCTTGGAAAATGATTAAATCAATGAGTTCTAAAACCCACATCACGGCGACAAGTCCGCCTAAAATGGTAGCCTGGGTTTTGACTTCACGGGCAAGTGCTTTGGTTTCCTGATGGACAAGTTCTCGGGTTTCCCGGTTGCTCATGGCTTGACCCTCTGGGATAGAGTTTTGAGTATTAATGGTTCTAGGGTAGCAATTTCCTGTGACATCCTCCGACAGCAATCCTGGGGAAGGGCGGGTTTTGAATGAGTTGGTATTAATTTACCCGTTATTTGAATCCCTAAACCCGCCCCGACATTAACCACAGATGCAATCCTGGGGAAGGGCGGGTTTTGAATGAGATGGTACTAATTTACCCGTTAATTGAAACCCTAAACCCGCCCCGACATTAAACACCGATGCAATCCTGGGGAAGGGCGGTTTTTGAATGAGATGGTATTAATTTACCCGTTAATTGAATCCCTAAACCCGCCCCGACATTAAACACAGATGCAATCCTGGGGAAGGGCGGGTTTTGAATGAGATGATATTAATTTCCCCGTTAATTGAGTTCCTAAACCCGCCCCGACATTAAACACAGATGCAATCCTGGGGAAGGGCGGGTTTTGGATGAGATGGTATTAATTTCCCCGTTAATTGAGTTCCTAAACCCGCCCCGACATTAAACA
>NZ_JAVKEW010000014.1:0-8389 GCF_040226375.1 Coleofasciculus sp. G2-EDA-02
ATTGATAATTGACAATTGATTAATTGGGTCTAAAACCTCTTCGTTTACGAAGAAATTAAAAAAGATTTTCCTTAATTTCAATCCTCTTCTTTTAAGGAGAGGTCATTATCCATTGTTCATTATCCATTGTCAATTTGTGAAGAAAGTCTCTTTGTTTCCTAACTAACCTCAGCACAATTGGCAGGAGTCTGGATTTTCGTCCCAATTGTCCATTTGAGTCTTCTGCCTCCTACCCTCTGCCTGCTGTAAAGTGTCCAAGCACGGTACTATTCAAGAAGGGAAACATTGAGCTAAGAAAAGATGAACCAAACAGCAGAAGACCTGCGTACTATTGATGACAAACTGTCTAAACGGGAAATTGAACTTGATCCTGGTGGATATTTTATTATCTACCTTGACCGGGATGGGGGGTTAATTTGTGCCAAACATTTCACCAATGTGATCGATGATCGCGGTTTAGCGGTTGACCCAGAGACGGGTAAACCGATTCCCGCACGGGGGAAGGTGGAACGGACTCATACTACCTTATTTACCGGTAGAACCGCCAAGGAAATTTGTGTGACTATTTTTGAGCAAACCCAGCCCTGTCCAGTCACGATGTTAGATCATGGGGCTTATTTAGGACGGGAGTTTATGCGGGCTGAGTATGCTTTAATTACTGGACAGGAGTATGTCCAAGATTAGCGCCTCACAGGGAACAGTGGCAAATGACAAATGACAAATGACCAACTTAGCCAGAGAAGCCCTGATAAAAGAAGTAGGTTGCCATCGGTACTACTGTAGCGACAACCAATAAGACAACAACCCAGATGGTCGAGTTTTTGGTGTCAGTTTCTTCAGCACTGGTAAATGTGCCTTCAACCTGAACCGTTTCTTCGACAACCGGAGGACCGGGATCAGGTTGACCTGATAGAACAGCAACTAAGCGATCGCTAGCCTCTAAAAAAGACTTATTGTACTTGTTACCATCCCGTAAGGGGACTGTCATTGTTTCTGAGGCGACACTTGCGGCGATGTCGTCGGGCATAATTGACTTGACTGCTTCCCCGGTGACAATGGCAGTATTATTGGTCAGGGTATCAATCAGCAGCAAGGTTTGATTGGCTTGTGCTTTCGGTGTCGGATACCATTTTTCAAATAGGGCTTGGGCAAAGCTGTCTGCGGTTTCACCGTAGTCTAAACGGCGAATGGTCACAAATCTGACTTCCTTGTCGGTTTTCTGGGCTAAGTCTTCCAAGCTTTTGCTCAACTTGCCTTCACTCAGGCGGCTGAGTACGTCGGCTTGATCAATCACCCAGGTTGGTTCACCCGCGTTGACGTTGGGCATTTGGTAGACGCCTATAGCGTTGGCAGGTGTAGCTACCAATCCGCTGACTAAAACGCCCAGTAATAGCGGTAGTATTAGACGTTTCAGGTTTTTGTATAGTTGATTGAAGATATGTCTCATTTACTGACTCTTGAGATTACTATTTTTTTCAAAATACTACAATAATAGTGAACGACCGACATTTAGCTCATGCCTTGACATATAGCCGCATTTGTGCAGGTCATATCCCTGATTTCTCCAAGAAGTCAGGGGTTTTGGTCTGTGGGCGTAGATGATGATTAATGCCGATTACTCCATGGAGACACGGCGGTGCTATATCCTTAACCTATAACTAATTTGATGAAGTTTTTTAAAGGTCTTCCCATATTCTGCCATGGGATTACCCCTCCCTGCGTACAATGTTAAGTCAGGTATTTTTGTAAACATTCAGAGTGAGAGGCAACATCTAAATGGCAGATGCAAGAGATATGGAAATGGTAAAACCTTATGGGGGTGACCCTTTTGTGGGTCATTTATCGACTCCAATCAGCGATTCGGCGTTTACCAGAGCGTTTATTGGCAACTTGCCAGCTTACCGCAAAGGGCTATCCCCGTTTCTACGCGGTTTGGAAATTGGCATGGCTCATGGTTACTTCCTGCTTGGTCCGTGGGTTGTATTTGGACCGTTACGGGATTATGAACCTGCCAGGTATCTGGGCGGCTTAGTCGGCGCCTTGGTGTTAGTTCTTCTGGGAACCGCCGGAATGGCAGCTTGGGGATTAGTGTCGCTCAAAGACGCCGCCGAAAGCGCTCCGAGTACAGAACGGCTCAAAACCTCTGAAGGTTGGAGTGAATTTGCGGGTGGATTCTTTGTTGGAGGTATGGGTGGCGCTTTCGTTGCCTATTTCCTACTTGAGAATTTTGAGACGGTGGATGCCATTTTCCGGGGTTTGGTTAATAACTAACCCCATTGGGTTCACGAATTGAGTAATATTTGTTTTGGACTCTTGTAAATTTAGATAGGACAATTTGACATGACCGGTTCTTATGCAGCTTCGTTCTTACCCTGGATTCTGATTCCTGTCGTCTGTTGGCTTATGCCTGCGGTGGTGATGGGACTTCTGTTTATCTACATTGAAAGTGACGCCTAACTTTAGTGCGAGCATCTTGCTCGCCATGTGATCTCGCATTGTGAGGGGAGCATTGTGGGCGAGACGCTCACGGCTGCATGTCAATGCAAGTAGGTTGGGCTTTTGGAACGAAACCTAACTTATCGGGTTAGCTTGGATGTTTTGTGCTTTCCTTGACATGCTTCCGACGCTAACAGAATCTGATCCATTTTTGTCACTTTGGGGTTGGGTTCTGGGCGAAGCATTCTTGAATCAGCTTATGGGCTTCGTACTAAGTTGTTGGCAAGAATGCTTCGCCCCTAGGAGTTTTTGGCAAGAATGGGCGATTTCCTAGGAGAATATTGATTGTTATTCCGATATAACATCTGATGGAAGGTGACAACCACGGTGTATTCATCTCTATCACAAGAAACCTTAAAACTACGCTGGGGATACAGTGACTTGAGATGATTTGCCCACATTTGTTTGATTACTTGTCCTAAATAAAATAAGTTATCAATCCCAACCGATTCTGCATCCGGGAGCAAATCATCAATGTGCTGATGGTTCATTACCTGTTCAATGGCGGTAATATCCTCTCTGAGTTGTGCTTTCCACTGCTCATAAATTTCTAGATTAAAGGCTTCTGATAAAAATATACCCTCCTCATGTTCGACAAAATCAGGTAAAAAGAGTTTGGTGAAGGCTAAAGCCACTTCAATGTTAGCTGTCCCGAAATATGACTTGATTTCTCCAGAACAATATGATCAGGAACAAATCGCTCGTCGCTACGATAATCGAGCAGTCAAGCAGAAAAGGAGAGGAAAAGAACGCGATAATAAAGCCGAAAAAGCGATAAAAAAATTAGAGCAGCAGTACGATAACTTTTGTCTCAAGCGTTTAGGTGATACCCACGCCAAAATCCTTATCTCTGACTCCAAGTTTGCTGTTGTCACCAGTTTTAACTGGCTGTCGTTTAAGGGAGATCCCAACCGCACATTCCGAGATGAACGGGGAATATTAGTGTCTGAGTCACAGAAAATCAAGGAACTATTCGACAATGAGATGGAGAGCTTTGAACTTGGAATTCGTTCGTAGTAAGGGCTTTAGCACTATATTTTGTGGATTGACACAGTTAAAATAATAGAAAAAAGATTAGAATAAATCGGCGATCAATCACCAATTTCCTAAATACTGTAACCCTGTAACCTTGTAACCTTGTAATCTTGTAGGGGCGAGTCGCTGGACTATCATCAAGGGGAAATTCCTTAATTTTCTCGACTCGCCCTGCTATCATCAAGGGGAAATTCCTTAATTTTGTTGAGGAACCCGAATCTTTTGTTAATCCGGAATCAAGGATAACTTGGTGGGTTACGGCGGATAGATCATTCAATGGTTCGTTTCCGTGGGTTGAGTACCGCCTAACCCACGATGGCGCACTGGCACAGCTAAAATTGTCGAATAGATCTTACCATTGAATTGGGCGCACGCCATGCGCCCCTACGGTTTTCGGGCTCCCATTATAATTCATCAAATAAGGTGTGCCACGCTACTACTGGACTGACACAGCTAAAATTGTGGGATAGATTTGACGGTGAAATTGGGCGCACGCCATTGACGGTGAAATTGGGCGCACGCCATGCGCCCCTACAAAGCTAATCTACCAATTAAGGTGTACCACGCCACTACGGGTTAAGGTTTATCTATCAAACGTAAACTTTTATAAAGCTTTATCCCCTCACCCAAGCCTAGTGGTAGGATGAACAACTAAAGCTAGGGGTGCCTGAGCAACCAGGCTGAGATTACACCCTGAGAACCTGAGACTGGTTAAGACCAGCGGAGGGAAGCGGTTTATTAAAAGGAATCTAATATGAGATCAGAATGGGTCGCTAAGCGGCAGGGACAGGGTAATGTTACACAAATGCACTACGCCCGCCAAGGTGTGATTACCGAGGAAATGCATTATGTCGCAGGGCGAGAAAACCTCTCCCCAGAACTGATTCGGGATGAGGTGGCGCGGGGACGAATGATTATTCCTGCCAATACTAACCATACCAACTTAGAACCGATGGCGATCGGCATCGCGTCTAAGTGTAAAGTCAATGCCAATATCGGTGCGTCTCCCAACTCTTCCAATATTGACGAAGAAGTCGCCAAGTTGAACCTGGCGGTTAAATATGGCGCCGATACTGTGATGGATTTATCCACGGGGGGTGGGAACCTAGATGAAATCCGCACGGCGATTATCAACGCTTCCCCTGTACCCATTGGCACAGTACCCGTGTACCAAGCCCTGGAAAGCGTTCACGGTACGATAGAAAACTTGACCCCGGATGATTTTCTCCAGATTATTGAAAAACATGCCCAGCAGGGGGTTGATTACCAAACCATTCACGCGGGACTTCTGATTGAACATCTACCCTTGGTGAGAAATCGCCTCACCGGTATTGTTTCTCGCGGTGGCGGTATCCTGGCGAAGTGGATGCTGCACCACCATAAGCAGAATCCTCTCTACACTCACTTCGACGATATTATCGAGATTTTCAAGAAGTACGATGTCTCGTTCAGTTTAGGTGATTCCCTGCGTCCAGGTTGTACTCATGACGCCTCTGACGAAGCGCAATTAGCAGAACTGAAAACCTTGGGACAACTGACTCGCCGCGCTTGGGAACATGATGTGCAGGTGATGGTGGAAGGTCCGGGTCATGTGCCAATGGATCAAATTGAGTTTAATGTTAAAAAGCAGATGGAAGAGTGTTCTGAAGCACCGTTCTATGTGCTCGGACCCTTGGTGACTGATATTGCTCCTGGTTATGACCATATCACGTCCGCGATCGGGGCAGCCATGGCGGGTTGGTATGGGACAGCAATGCTGTGCTACGTGACACCCAAGGAACACTTAGGACTACCGGATGCTGAGGACGTGCGAAATGGCTTAATCGCCTATAAAATAGCTGCCCATGCTGCCGATATTGGACGCCATCGCCCTGGCGCACGAGACAGAGACGATGAACTTTCCCGCGCCCGTTATAACTTCGACTGGAATCGCCAGTTTGAGTTAGCACTTGACCCTGAGCGGGCAAAAGAATATCACGACGAAACTTTGCCCGCAGACATTTATAAAACGGCTGAATTCTGCTCAATGTGTGGACCCAAGTTCTGCCCAATGCAAACCAAGGTTGATGCGGATGCGTTGACAGAATTGGAGAAGTTCTTAGCCAAGGAACCTGTTAAGCAAAGCTAACTTTCAATTATAACACATAGAACAAGAGGGTGGGTATTACCCACCTTTTTTTGTTTTTTATGAGTCGGAATTGATGCTTAGGGCTTATGCAGGTTTTCACGGTTTCAGTCAAAATAGTTACCAGCAAGTCATTAATGTTCATCCTTCAAGTCGTGTGGCTACCATTTAGATACATTGTGCAGTGTCTTAAAACAGTTAACCTTTGTTTAAGCCGAATCGTCAACGTAAACGATTAAAAAAAAATCTGACTAGAGGAATTGTCAGTCTCATCAGATGGCTGGCAAAACTTGGTAAAGGTTTATATAACACGATAATGTCGCTGCGATCGCGTCGGCATTCTTCTACCCAACCTTCCACTCAAGCTGCACCCTTACCCGCCAACGAAGCAGAGCGGCTCAAAGCTCTGCGGGGGTACAACATCCTTGATACACTACCCGAACAAGACTTTGATGACCTCACAGCTTTAGCCTCACACATCTGTGGGACTCCCATCGCCCTGATTAGCCTGATTGATCAAAATCGCCAGTGGTTTAAGTCAAAAGTTGGCATCGATGCGACACAAACACCCAGAGAACAGGCATTTTGCGCTCATGCTATTCTGAATCCCGAAGATATCATGGTTGTACCCAATGCCTTAAAAGACGAGCGGTTTGCCGGGAACCCTCTGGTGACGTCTGATCCCAATATCCGATTCTATGCGGGCGCTCCTTTAGTAACTGAAGATGGTTTTCCCTTGGGAACCCTGTGTGTGATTGACAAGATTCCTCACGATCTCACACCGCAACAGATCACCGCCCTCCAAGCTCTAAGCCGTCAGGTGATTAACCAAATGGAACTACGGTTGAATTTAACCCGGTTAAATCGCCAAGTTGCTAGGCGCCAAGAAGTCGAAGCCAAGCAGCGAGTATCAGATCAGCAAGTCGTCGAACTCCTCGAAAGCATGACTGATGGGTTTTTTGCCTTGGATCGGCAATGGCAGTTTACCTACGTTAATCAAGTCGGCGCTCAAATTTTACACCGCCAACCTGAAGAATTACTACGTCAGAATATCTGGGACACTTTTCCCGATACGGTAGGTTCAAAATTTGATCGGCAATATCACAAAGCAATGGATCAACAGAGTCCTGTCACCTTTGAAGCCTTCTACCCACCCATCAAATGCTGGTTTGAAGTGCGAGCTTTTCCCTCCTATGAAGGACTCTCGGTTTTCTTTCATGACATTACCCAACGCAAGCAAACCGATGCGGCTTTAAAACGGGAAAAGCAAAAAGTTGAGAACTTGTTACTCAATATTTTGCCCCAAACTATTGCCAAGCAGTTGCAACATGAGCCAGGATTAATCGCCCAGAAACATGAAGATGTGACCATTTTATTTGCCGACTTAGTAAAATTCACTCAACTAGCGGGTCAGATTTCTCCCCAAGAACTGGTTAGCTTGCTCAACATGATCGTTTCTACGTTTGATCGATTAGCCCAAAAGCATGGTTTGGAAAAAATTAAGACCATTGGTGATGCTTATATGGTAGTTGGCGGACTACCTACCCCTCAGAGCAACCATGTCGATGCGATCGCGCAAATGGCACTGGATATGCAACAGAGCCTTGAACAAATCAATACCTCAACGGGTAAGAATTTTCGTTTGCGGATTGGGATTAACACCGGAGTCGTTATTGCGGGCGTCATTGGCACAACTAAGTTTAGCTACGACATTTGGGGTGATGCGGTGAATATCGCTAGTCGCATGGAATCTCGCGGTCAACCGGACAGAATTCAGGTAACTGAGATAACTTACCAGCGCTTGCGAGACAAGTATGAGTTAGTCGAACGGGGATTTATCCGGGTTAAAGGCAAGGGTAAAATGAAAACCTATTGGTTAATCGGTGAAAAGCCGAAAATTGTGCAACAGTAAGAAGTAGGCGAACCGCTCGCACTCCTATTCCCTTCTACCTTCTGCCTTCTACTATAAATCGTGACCAATTTGAGGGTTAATGGATGTCTCACAATCTACAGAGGAAGCAGGAAAACTGAATGATATCGCTAACGCCATACCAGAAAGAATTAAGAACATGAGCCAGGATTTGCGGCGTTGGTGTTCATCGGATTGCGTCTCTTCATCCATTAGCCAATTCCACAGTAGGAAGCAAAGACTGACTCCGGGTTCTAGGTTGGATTTGAATAACCAGTCGATGAGATTAGGAATTAGGAATTCGGCTAATAGCCAGAGTTTCTTTTTCCAGGTTTTGGATGTTGGGGATTTCATGGCTTGACCTCGTTAAATTTAGGGTTATGAGGTCTAGTCAGGCGATTGAAAAAATAGATTAAAAACATGAAGTAGGTAGTTAGAAAAAGTAATTCGATTGATTGGAATTGTGGCAAATTAACGATAATCATCTACAAATGGATCGAAACAGATTATAAATAGAGGAAAATAATTGGAAATAGCTGGAAATAGTTGGTTTTATTTTTTAGGGTATTTCTACTGACAATTGACATCGGTTTTGCTACGTTAAATGTAGGGGCGCAAGGCTTGCTATCTAGGTCAAGTTAAGCCACAATCTCCCTCACCCCCAGCCCCTCTCTATCCCCCCTAGCCCCCATCCCCCCTAGCCCCCATCCCCCCTAGCCCCCATCCCCCCTAGCCCCCATCCCCCCTTGCCCCCCACCCCCCCAGCCCCCCCGTGGGAGGGGGGGGTGTGAGGGGGGGGGGTGGGGGGGGGGGGTTAGGGGGGG
>NZ_JAVKEW010000015.1:0-19089 GCF_040226375.1 Coleofasciculus sp. G2-EDA-02
CCGCCTTAATTGCCTCCTGGTTTTGTTTAAGTTTTGTCCGTAATGACTTGTAGGTTGCCCCAACTTGACGAGGAACATTGCAAGCCATTTGCGAAGGAAGCTTAAATTGCTCTCGCAGGGTGTAGTAAACTTCCTTCTGGATATTGGTGCCGTTGTCGGTTTTGCCCATCTCAAAAGCCACACCGGACGTGTAATTCAGTGCATCCCTATATGCCAAAGAAATCACCCGAAGCTGTTCTTTTTGCTCCTGGGTGACTTCTAGTTTTAATTTGGCGGTTAGAGTTTGCTGCATGATTACTTCACGAGATAGATTTATATTAGCATCTTCTTAATCTCCGTCTAATTACCTATTTTTCAAACCTCTCTAGATTAGGGATGTTCGTTCAACTTAAGAACGGGTAACTTGATATAATATGACATAGATCGCTATAAAAACGCTCCAACTCTCAACAATTGAGTGAACCCTAAGATTTAAAATTGTAAACTTACGTTAACGAAAACTTACAAACGATATCTTTCCTAAACTGATGTATTGTTTTGCATGGTTTCAGCCACAACCTTGGAGAACTTGAATTACTATTTTTATCAATATAGTGCTGTCAGTCGTGAGGATGGTGTATATGCTAGACGTAGAACGATACTACAGAGCCCTGGACTTAGAACCCAATGCCTCACCCGAGGAAGTCCACCAAGGGTATCTCGACATGACGTGGGTATGGCATCCTGACCGTTTTGTGGGTCATCCCCGCCTACAACAGAAAGCCCAGTACAAGTTGCAAGAACTCAATGAAGCCCATGAATGCTTGCGTTCTCAATCGGCGGCTAATGGTAGAAAAATGGGTCGTAAGCCAAAATACTCAGCATCACCACCGCCACCTCGTCGTTCACCATCTCCGGGTTTATCCAAATCGCCAACCCAACGGAAGCCACAAAAAAATGATCCGCGAACTGTTAATACAAGTAGACCATCGATTTGTTTTAAAACCAATCCCATCGATGATTGGTTAGATTAAAATCGCGGAATAGAGAACAGGAAACAGAAAAATTTTCGGCTAGGTTTGATTCCTCCAGTGAGTAAAGCCGATAAACTCTAGGGTTTCTTTACTCAGCCAAACCTCAAATTTGCCCACTTTACGGTCAATAAGCACTTATTGCAGTGACATTCAGATTAAGATAGTTCTACTGGATCGGAGAATTTTCCTGTGAATGCCTACTTTGCTTTAGTTATTTCGATTATGATCGGTATCGGTGGGCAGCTAAGCCTTAAAGCTGGTGCTATTCAGGGTATTGGCAATAAGCTTTTCTTTCTTGAGCCCTACATTATTGTGGGATTGTCGTCTTATTTCTGTGCTTCCCTTTTTTACATCTTTGCCCTTAGGGAAATTCCTGTTTCTGTAGCTTTTCCCAGCGTTTCGATTAGCTATGTAGCGGTCGCTTTTTTGGCTCACTTAATTTGGGGAGAACCTTTTGGCATCAGACAGGTTATCGCCTTGGGACTAATTGGTCTGGGAATATACATATTATCCCAGAAGTGAATCCTTTATCTGCGACAACGATTAGAATACACACCCAAAGAGAGTCCCATTAAGTATTTTCAAAGTTTTTGCATCAGTTTTAGACTTGCGAATATCCAGAAGGAACATTGAATAAGTCCCCACCGTACAGGCGGGTGGGGAATTCCGCGAGTTAGGTTAAATATTGCGTTCGCTTAATTCACGGGTCATGTAATCGAATGGCTGATCCACAAATGCCGTATTAGCAACTCCCCCAGCAGCGACTTGCTCTTTCACGATATCTTTCATAATTTGGATACCGCGAACAGTCGGACCAATGGGAACCCCCAAGGAATTGTAGGTTTCCCGTAAACCTTGCAGTACTCGTTCGTCAAGGACATCCATACTCCCAGCAACCAGTGCATAACTGGCATAGCGCAGATAATAGTCCATATCCCGCAAACAAGCGGCATAGCGACGAGTCGTGTAAGCATTGCCACCCGGACGAATCAGTTCCGGGACATCTTCAAAAAGTTGCGATCCTGCCTGCTTGACAATTGAGGCTGAATTAGTATTAATCACGGCGGCTGCCATGATTCGGGCTGTACCACTGTCAAAGTAAGATTTGAGTGAATCGATCGCATCGCGATCGAGGTAACGACCCGTGATGTCGTAATTTCTAATCAGGCTTGTAATCGCATCCCGCATGAGTCGGCTCTCCAAATCTGTATATCTTTATCTATTTATCTTGCCAGTTATTGCAGCACGGCTACAAAAAATTCCCACAAACAAAATGGACATAACGGAACAAAACCTAGCCTTGTATGTTTATACCGTTGACGTTCCATCCCCATCCAGATGGGACTCGCCTGCTGAACCCTGTTCTTTGATCACATAAGCTGGACTCACCCAAGTATTGCTCCCAAGGCAACTTGGCTTATCTGCACTAGAATACGGCATGGTTGAGCGGATTGACAAATAGGAGATGGGTAATCCTTATTATTTTGTAACATTTAAGACAATTTAATCGTTTTCTGAGGATACCCAGAATCAGGAAACTAGATTCTGTAACTTTGGATACAAAAGCTCCCTCTGCCTCTCCCTAGGATGAGTCAGATACAAAGGAGACAGGTTTCAAGCCCAATCAGGTTGTTGAGGTAAACCTGAGATGGTACGACAACGGCTCCCCGGCTTAGGGAGAAAGCTCGCACCAAACTCTATCTTGTCTCGTTTCTCACACTCAGGGGACAAGCTGACGGGTCTACCCATGTTTGCAGCTCCTGCCACTGAAATCACATGTCTAGTATGTTTGTGCGAGACTTGATTCCTAATGTCCCCCGTAGTCCTAAGCGTCAGGTTGAGAACAGGCATCACCGTCTGTCGAAGTCGGTGAGAACCAGAACAAGACCTCCTCCATCGTTCAACTATTTGAACTTTTCTAAACAATAGTCCAATTGACAAAAGGAGTCATTCATGCCAGAAACGCCCCAAGAGGTCTTGAAAATGATTCAAGACGAAAACATTCAAATTATTGACCTCAAATTCATTGACATGCCAGGGGTCTGGCAGCACTGCTCGTTTTACTACGATCAAATTGACGAAAGTGCTTTTGAAGATGGGGTAGCGTTCGACGGGTCAAGTATTCGCGGTTGGAAAGCCATTAACGAATCAGACATGTCAATGGTTCCCGATCCGAAAACGGCTTGGATTGACCCATTCATGCAAGAAAAAACCCTGAGCATGATTTGCTCGATTAAAGAGCCTCGTACTGGTGAATGGTACAACCGTGACCCCCGTACCATCGCCCAGAAAGCATTGGACTTTTTGAAGTCTACAGGACTTGGGGACATTGCCTTCTTTGGTCCAGAAGCCGAGTTCTTTATCTTCGACGATGTTCGCTTTGATCAAACTGAGAGCAAAGGGTTCTACTATGTAGACAGCGTTGAAGGGCGTTGGAATTCAGGACGGGAAGAAGCCGGCGGGAACTTGGGATATAAACCTCGCTACAAAGAAGGATATTTCCCCGTTTCGCCTACGGATACGATGCAAGACATGCGTACCGAAATGCTGCTAACCATGGCTCAATGTGGTGTGCCTATTGAAAAGCATCACCACGAAGTTGCTACAGGGGGACAGAACGAACTCGGTGTCCGTTTTGCACCAATCGTCGAAGCCGGTGACTTCTTGATGGTTTACAAATATGTGGTTAAAAATGTTGCCAAGAAGTATGGCAAAACTGCCACATTTATGCCCAAACCCCTGTTTAATGACAACGGTTCTGGGATGCACACCCACCAGTCGATTTGGAAAGATGGGAAACCCCTGTTCTTCGGCGATGGCTACGCTCAAATGAGCAAGATGGCGCTGCATTATATCGGCGGTTTGCTCAGACATGCGCCAGCGCTGCTAGCTTTAACCAACCCAACGACTAACTCCTATAAGCGCTTGGTGCCAGGCTTTGAAGCGCCTGTGAACTTAGCTTACTCTCAAGGAAACCGTTCAGCTTCCATCCGGATTCCTCTCTCTGGTGACAATCCCAAGGCGAAGCGGATGGAATTCCGTTGTCCTGATGCGACGTGTAATCCCTATATTGCCTTTGCGGCGATGTTGTGTGCAGGCTTGGATGGGATTAAGAACGAAATTGATCCAGGCGAACCCTTAGATGTGGATATCTACGACCTCTCACCAGAGGAATTGAGCAAAATCCCGTCAACTCCTGGTTCTCTGGAAGCTGCTTTAGAGCATTTAGAGAAGGATCATAGCTTCTTGACCAGTACAGGTGTATTCACCGAAGACTTTATCGACAACTGGATTGCCTACAAACTCGACAATGAGATCAACCCGATGCGGTTGCGTCCTCATCCCTATGAGTTTTCCCTCTACTACGATGTCTAGTCTTAGTGATTAGCACAAGATGACAAAAAAAGCCACCCGGTCAGGATGGCTTTTTTCTACCTACTTCTCTGGCTTCGTCTAGAGGGGCGGGTTGAGTACAGTTGCTCAGGTGGTGTAGCCACCTGGCAAACGAACAAAAGCGCGGTAAAAGACTGCGCTTTTGTGTGTTCTCCCTCTGAGGCGTTTACTGAATAGCTTCTTCTATATTGGCTCCCTTCAGCTTAGCTCCCTCAAGATTGGCTCCCTTAATCTTGGCATCCTTCAGGTTAGCGCCATAGAGAGCAGCATCTGTTAGATGAGGTTGATCCTTGAATAGGATAACCTATAGCCTGCCACCATTTCCCAAATTTATAGCGCGTCTATTTGAGTTGTACAACTTAGGTGAAACTGAAAAAAAAAAGAGCATAACCTCAAAGGTATAGACCACAGAAGTTTCGTAAATATCACGTATTGGGAAAGAACGTCAGTTAATTGTACAAATGATTTAGACACGCTCTAGCTCGGCGTCTTTGATTAGTAAAACAGCTATAGCTTCTTGACCAGTACAGGTGTATTCACCGAAGACTTTATCGACAACTCGATTGCCGACAAACTCGACAATGAGATCAACCCAATGCGGTTGCGTCCTCATCCCTATGAGTTTTCCCTCGACTACGATGTCTAGTCTCAGCCAATAGCACAAGATAAAAAAAGCAATCCCTAGGGGTGGCTTTTTTTGGCTGCATCTCCCCTCAACTCTAGGACTGACTCTGTGAACTTTTCTAATTTTTTAGTTACAATACTTAATAAATTATGTTTAAGTAACAACACGCTTAACAACTCATGGCTGACCCGATCACAAAACTGGCATATCAAACATTCCAGCAAGGAAAAGCGGCTTTTGCGCTGGCACACAAAAACCTCAGTTCTCAACTGCTGAATGTCTTCCATCCTCCCCTTAATGAACTTAAAACCCAACCCCTCTCTCCAGAAATCCTGGAACTACTTCGGCAAAGGTTCGAGCAGATTCTGGAAACTGATTGGCAGGATGCGGAACGGGGCGTGTATCCTGAAAGCCTGCTGTTTGATAACCCTTGGCAAGACTTCTTGCGCTACTATCCATTAGATTGGCTAGATATGCCAAACAGATGGGAACGAACCTACCAAAATCGATTTCAGGAGTTCTCGCCGGAGATTGAGATAGAAAATTATCCAAACTACTATCGGCGCAACTTCCATTACCAAACCGATGGCTACTTGAGTGATACCTCAGCCAACTTGTATGATTTGCAGCCCAAGCAGAGGCATTCCCCCGTGATTGTCGAAGCCCCCAGTATAGTCGGTACTCCGACTTAGTGGGGGTAGTTCACCCGATAAAATAAGGTTGGGGCTACTCCCACCTATCAAGACGCCAAATCAAGATTATGGTGTGAGATGAATTGCCAGATTAGGTAAATACCACGCCTTGTGTTATATACAATTGTCAACTGCTATAGAGAAACGTCTATGACCACTAAAAAATCGAATCCAGAAACGGTGTCTACAGAAAGCTTGTCAACGGAAGAGATCATCTCGACTGAGTTTATCCAAGATCAGGTTACCGTCAACTATGTAGAAACTATCGAAACAGTCATCTCCAGCCTGGAGCAAGATGATAGTGCGATGGTAAGCCATAACGAGGAAGGCTATCTCTGGAAGTTTAAGTATGGTAGCGTTGAAGTCTTTGTCCAATTGACGGGTTCTACAGATGAGGATACGTTTACCGTTTGGTCTTCGGTGCTGAATCTCCCGGCTGAAAAAGAAGCCGAATTGATGCGTAGACTTCTGGAAATGAACTGGTCAGATACTTTTGAAGCCCGTTTTGGCATTGTGGATGATCAAGTGGTGGTGTTATCGTCGCGCACGGTAGCTGAATTATCGCCAGGAGAAATTTCTCGGGCGATTACTATCGTTGCCACGATCGCGGATGATAATGATGAAGCATTACAGGAAGAGTTTGGCGCGTCTTGAGTTGTACTACAAACAGACTTCGCGATCGCAACCTCCTCTCATCTATGGCTGATATGGTAATCTCAACCTTTTCTATTCTACTGAGTCGGGTGCAAAACCTGAGAGACCTGTAGCGTTTTTGTAGTATCTTAAATCAAGGCTGTTGAAGCTTATTTATTTCCCTTGTCATTAATCTCAGGTATAGGAGTTCAAAACCGCGATCGCACTCCTATAACTCATCAATAATCGCCTGCTTTTGTTCCGTAAAACCAATAAAATCACGTTTAATCTTTACAAGCCATTACATAATAGCGCCATGGTGCGGGATACCCTTCTACCGTTACTGATAAGTCATTAGGATTCAGAAACTCTCGTAAACTATCGATATTTGCCCAAGGCGTGCGGCGCTGTTCCTCCACAGACAAGGGTTGAGCAAAAAAACAGTGAATGTGACTAAAGCCAGCCCGTACTAGCCAATTCTCCAAACAAGATTGAGTTGGCAAAAACCAAATCCCGCGTGCTTTAGCATAGCGCTTGCGAGGAGTCAACGCAACAGGAAGTTCCCCGGGAATTCCCTGACAATCAATCACAATTTCTCCCTTAGGTGCTAGGGCTTGTCGCAGTTTACTCAATAAATTAATCGGATCTCGATGATGGTAAAGAATCCCTAGACAAAAAATCGTATTAAAGAAATCAGGATAAAAATCAATATGCTCAACCCCCAATAACTCAAAGTTAAGCATTGGTTGCTGAACAATATTTTGGATAAGCTGAAAGTTCCAAAAGTGCTTAGAAACGGGTTCAAACCCAATCACACACTCCGGTTCCTGATCAGCCATGCGAAACATAAAATAGCCATTGTGACAGCCAATATCCGCCACCCGACGATTTTTCAGCGAATGGATATGGGGCAAAATTCGCGCCCATTTCCAGTCAGAACGCCACTCAGCATCAATGGTAATCCCAAACAGTTCAAAGGGTCCTTTTTTCCACGGGCAAAAGGCTTGCAACGAGTGATAAAATCGCTGCTGTTGTGCGGCGGTGAGTTCCTCAGCATGACCCACTTTAACCACAGCATCAGAGAAGTCATACCAATCACTGTGGATGTCCTGAACCGCCTGCACTGCTTCTCGGTACTGAGTCATTTGAGGGGCGAATAATTTAGATTGTCGCTCTTTGCGTACTGATAAAATCGCCTCTCGTGCTACAGTTTCGGGGTAGCGCTCTAGATAATCAGGGGGTATATAACCAATATCAGAATTTGTCATTGTTTATTGAGATAAAGCACCACAGAGGCACAGAGAACACAGAGGATTTTTGGGTTGCTGTGGTTCCTCCTCCAAATTCCCCTTACTTGAGAGCCACCCAGGAAATAAAGTTATGTAATTTAATCAGCGAATCAACTTTTTTAAAGCCACTATCATACAACATTTGCACCTGCTGGGCTTCAGTTAAAGGCACTAACACATTCTCTAGCGCCTCCTTTTTGCGTTCAATTTCAGTACGGGCATAACCATTATGAGCTTTAAAGGCTTCGTAGTGTCGGGTGATTGTCTCTTGAAATTGAGGATAGGGTGACTTGACCTTTTCACTGACGAAGAGTAAGCCACCTGGAACCAATCCCTCATAGATAGTTCGGAGCAAGAGTTGACGCACCTGTAGCGGCAAAAATTGTAGGGTGTAGTTGATAACAACAACGCTACTATTCTCAAAGGAACAGTTTTCTGCCTGATCACAGATGAATTGAATCTGATGTATCTGTTTAATCTGAACCAACTTCTGCTCCGCTTTCTCTATCATGGGTTGAGAATTATCAATCCCAACCAGCGTAGCGTTTTGCTTCAAGAAACGCCCCAGTAGTTCCATAAAGGTTCCCGTAGAACAGCCAACATCTATAATCTGCGTTCCCGGTTGATAATACTCCCTAGCCCAATGAGCGGCACAGGTTAGCACCTCTTGATACAGAGGCACTGAACGGGATATCATATTATCAAAGACATTGACCACATCCTGGTTAAAGACAAACGGCTTGGGCCACACTCCTTTTTCAAAGAGTTCATCTTTTTCCGGACTCAGATAAAGTTTTGTGGGATAGAGTTCTGGATCGGGTTTGTCGTAATTCATCAGCCAATTGTAGAGGCGGGTTTAGGAATTGTAGAGGCGGGTTTAGGAATTGTAGGGGCGGGTTTAGGGACTGTAGGGGCGGGTTTAGGGACTAAAACCAGCTACTGCTGGAATAAAGGAACAACAAAACCCGCCCTTGCCCACCGATAAAGGAACAACAAAACCTGCCCTTGCCCACCGATAAAGGAACAACAAAACCCGCCCTTGCCCACCGATAAAGGAACAACAAAACCCGCCCTTATTCATGTAGAGGCAGGTTTAGTTTTTTTCGGTGGGATTATCCTATATTACCTCATTTGGCGTATAACGTACTGAGCGCACAACTATCCAATTTGAGGCACGACAGGCTTAATAGGAATGACACTGACTTAAGAGGAATAGTACTAAAATTTTGGCTGGTGGGCAATGCCCACCCTACGGTATATCAAGGGTTTCGGCGACCCAAAAATGCACGCTTTTCAGCGCCATTCGGCTTAATAGGGGATTTCAGTCTCTTCCACATCTGCTGGAGCGTCTGTCAATCCCATGCGATCAAGGGCGATAACAACTCCTACAGATACCACTCCTCCTAAAATTAAACCAATAATTAGGAGAGTGATATAGATGCGCTTCAAAGATTTTTTGGTCGATTTTATATGCTCTGGCGATAGATTAGGGTCAAGGCTTTCCCGTTCAGTGTCTGGAGATGTGTCATCTGCCCCATCTTGTTGGGGATGGGGAAAACCGTCATGCTCGAATTCTGGGGGATTTTGATTATTCCACATATTTCTAGTTTGGTTATTATTTGCAGGATTCTCATCAGCCTAAAGTTAGACTCAATCTTGGTAACGAGTTTCACTATAGTTTCAGCTCCTATGTTCTAGTTGGGTTTCGTTCCTCAACCCAACCTACGAAGTTAACAGGCATCCGGCTTATGGCTATGGTTATATAGCAACCGCCATAGCGGTTAGGACACATCATTTGGTGGAGACGTTCTGCCGGAGTTGTAGAGACGAGCCATGGCGCGTCTTGTATTATCATTTTTAATCTATATATTCCAATTAATAATTCAGGTAAAAGTCTTTAATCAAGCTAATAAATTCAGGGGTATAAACCCGTCTGGTGGCTTCTATCGCGAGAACGTTTTCCTGAGAGGATAACTGATGTTTTTCCAGTTCCAGTACAATCCGTTTAGTTGGACTAGCTAAAGTTGGTTTAATGTAGAGTTTACTGTGGCAAAAGAAACCGAATGATGCGGCTTTTTCTTGGAAGAGTTGGGCTGCTTCAGTGGGGTAAATGACAACAAGCCTACCGTTCTCACACAAAAGCTTTTCTGTCACTTGTAATAGATCCAATTGCTTCAAAGAATCACTATGTCGTGCTACGGTTCTCGCCTTTTGTGACGCTTTACTGGCATTGTCAAAAAAGGGGGGATTAGACACAATCAGATCGTACCGCTTAGAGCAAGTCGTGGCATAATCTTGCACAGAACCCTGATACACCTGAATGCGATCGCGCCACGGCGATCGCGCCACATTCTCCTGCGCCTGAATGCAAGCCTCTGCGTCAATTTCCACGGCGTCGATGTGCGCCTGCGATCGCTGTGCCAACATCAGTGCCACCAAACCCGTTCCTGTGCCAATATCCAGAATGCTTTGTATACCTGTGATATCCGTCCATGCCCCTAAGAGTGTACCATCCGTGCCAACCTTCATCGCACAGCGATCGTGAAATACGGTGAATTGTTTGAAGCGAAAGTATGGATTAGACATTCTCAGTCGTTGATCATGAATAGCTGACACCTTAATCTACTAATTTAGTAGAAATTAGCAGATTTTTAGTAGATATGACCCAAATGAGGTACACCCGAACGTAGGGCGCAAGGCTTGCGCCCTTATCAAGGTGGTATCGCACTTTAGAAGGGCGGGTTTAGTCACGTTATCGGTTTGTGGCAAACTGTTATCTGTCAAACCCGCCCCTACATGTTTGCATTATCAATAATTTTTTCCCAACAAAAGAGAACCTGGTACGGCTTTTTTAATCCAATCAGTCACTAAAATTTGTTCGGGTTCAAAGGTATCAACAGGTTCACCGTTTACGTTGCGAAAAATAACATCTTGGGGAACAATCGCTTCACCCGTGGGCAAAACCATACCTTGAATCTGTGAAATCTCGAAGGAACGCCAGGTGTAAAAAACCACATATTTGCCACTTTCGCCAGCCATAACTTCCGCTAAACAGGTGTCATTTCGGTATTCAGATAGTTTTGATTTCATCCGGGGGAACAATGCGGTGGTGCGATTCGCTTTGAAAAAAGGAGCGCGTGTTTCTCGGAACCAGTTTTCCCGTAATTTTGCCGGATTTTCTAAGATTTGGCGACAAATTTTATCAATATCAACGGCGACATTATCCTCCTGACTCAGATGTCGTAAGTCCAATCGCACTGTATGTAAACCCGCCTCACGCAACCCATCTAAACGATCGAGAATAAACTGATCTTTGTCTAAGAACATGAACGTGCCATGGGGAGTTTCTAAAGTAGGAAAATGGCGATTAGGATTATCAGCAAAAGCCGCCGTCGCTTCTAGGTAGAGAGGGGAGTCGGGGTTAAATCGATATAGAGAATCAGTGTCCTCTGTTCCTTCTGTTTGCGGGCTTTCCAGCAACGGGTTTACTAAGAGCGATCGCGGCGAGTAAAATAGAAGAATAGATCCGACACCCAGCAATTCACAGGTAACGGGTAAGGTTTGGCAATATTCAATCAGCTTTTCTTCCGGTAGTTCAATCGATAACACTAACCGTTCCAACGACTCCGAAAGAATCTCGCACCATCCCTGCAACGCCTCCAGATTGTGATTCCCTGTCTCAACAATTAACTGGATGGGAATCTCAGGAAAATGAGTTTTCAGCCAATAAGCCGCGCCAGGATCGCAGACACGAATTGCACTAAAGTGACTGAGTTGCCAATCCTTTAAATGATTACAAATAGTTCTCATTACTCGTTCTGGCATTAACAGATCCCAGACGAGTACCGGGCGCAGTTCTTTTTGCCAAGCTTGTTTGGCTAAATCATGTACCTTCGCTTTTGATAATTGTCCCTGTCTCGCTAATAGTATTGGTTCTAATAATACTTCTCGTAAATTGGGGGCTTTGACACAATACTCTAAATCCTGAATTGATGAAACAAATGTATTAAATTGCATTGTAATTTGTCGTTAAATTTGGAGGAATGGGCGAAGCATTCTTGGATAAACTTTATACTCTTCGGACTAAGTTTTTGGCAAGAATGCTTCGCCCCTACATCAATGCAGGTAACAAGGAACGGTTGAATCGAACGACATTTAATTTGGTGATATTATGCGATCGCACGGAGTCATCCGGTTTGGGTAAGCGAACAATACTGTCCTTTCGCATCGATTCTAACCGTTCACCTGTCATAGAAAAAATCTGATTAACTTGCCACCCTATCGGTTCTCCATGAAAAGGGATAATTTCAATTTCATTACCGACTGCCAAGGGTTCAACGAGTCGTAAAATAATCTCTTGGGAGGTTGTATCCATAACCATGCCTAAATAGCAGTGAGTTCCTGTATTAATTCCCGATAACTGTCCAAAGACTGAATCCTTATCGGCTGGTGTTTCTAAGGAACCTGAAAAATAGTCTCGGTTAGGAATCGATTGCAGTTCGGCTGCGGCTTGGCTGAGGAGCTGTTCATCTAATCTGCCGACTGCATAAGCATCAATTAATTGACGATAAACTTTACAGGTTAAGCCGACATAGAACGATGATTTCATCCGTCCTTCTATTTTTAAGGAGCAAATATTATGGTTAAAAAACTCGCCAATCTGATAAATTCCCCACAAATCTCTAGAAGACATGAAGCTGACCAAATCATCGGCTTTATCATCATGACTTTGTAAGTGATAGGGTAATCGACAGGATTGGATACATCCGCCCCGGTTAGAATCGCGACCTGCGGTAAAATTAGAAATGGTACAATGACCAGAATATGCCATACACATTGCACCGTGGGCAAACATTTCCACGTCAATACCGGATTGTTCTCGAATTAAACCCGCTTCAGCAATACTGAGTTCTCGACCGACAATTAAGCGCTTTACTCCCATTTTTTTCCACAAAATGGCGCTGTAGGAATTGAGACAAGATGCTTGAGTGGAGAGGTGAATAGGTAGATTTGAATTCCTTTGAACAACTCGGATAACCCCTAAATCGGAGACGATTACCCCATCAACGCCAAGAGATTCTAGAAACTGGCAATAATCAATGAGTCCCTCAAAGTCTGCATCGTGGAGAAAAGCGTTCAGTGTGACGTAAATTTTGGCATCATGTTGATGGGCAAATGCCACACCTTGAGCTAACTCAGAGTCAGTAAAATTATCTGCACGCGCCCGCAATCCATAGTTTTGTCCCCCTAGATACACCGCATCTGCACCATAAGCAATGGCGACTTTTAAGCGTTCCAGATTCTTCGCTGGGGCGAGGAGTTCAGGTTTGAGCATGTCTGGGTTGAAGGATAAGCGGGAACAGCACTAATTTAACATTCGTGGTGCGATCGCATCCAGAAAAAGGATGGGATATGAGGCAGAGATATCGGTGAGAAAGGACAAAGGACAAAGGACATAAGACTATCTTGTTGCAATCTTTAAAATGGATTAGCCCAACTTGTTCCTATCTTTACAGATTTTCTCCTATAACAGAAGTAACAGACAAGTGGGTTCAAGGGTAGTGGGAATGCCCCTTCACACCGCTTGGCTTGTACCCAGATCGCTTGGTAAAAAGAGCCATCTAGTGAGCAAATTCTAGTAGAGACAGATTTCAGAGGCGCGAAGTATCGCGTCTCTTCTCATTTTTCGCAGCAGCTTGATCAATCTTAACCAGAGGCTAGCGTTTAACGTCCGGATCAGATAGTCTGCTAAGTGTTAATTTGATGGGAGAATAAGCAACAACCTGATTATGTGTGAGACCCCGAAGCCGTTCCCTGTTATGGGACTACCTGTTCACCTACTCCAAGAGTACGATCGCTGGTTGGGTAATCGCCTTGGGCAAAACCTGGGGTGTCATGTGGTGACATTGAACGCAGAAATGGTAATGCAGGCGGAGTGTAATCCAGCTTTGGCAAGTTCAATCCTACAAGCGGAATTAGTTGTCCCTGATGGTTCAGGTGTTATCCTTTACTTACTCCTCCACGGTATCCGACATCAGCGTTGTCCAGGAATTGAGTTGGCAGAATCGTTACTGCAACAGGCGGGAGAATGGGGTAAGTCTTATCCGGTTTTTTTCTATGGGGGTCAACCGGGTATTGCTCAAGCGGCGGCTAAGATATGGCAAGAACAATACCCGAAACTCGCGATCGCAGGAATTGAAGATGGCTATCTGTCCCCAGAAGCTGAAGATAAACTCAAAGTTACATTAGCAAAAGAACAACCGCCATTAATTTTTGTCGGTTTAGGGGTTCCCCGTCAGGAGTTGTGGATTGCCCAAAACCGGCATTTGTGTCCTCGCTCCCTTTGGATTGGCGTTGGCGGTAGCTTTGATATTTGGGCTGGGGTTAAATCCCGTGCGCCTGTCTGGTTGCGGAATCATCATTTGGAATGGCTCTATCGACTCTATCAAGAACCTTGGCGCTGGCGGCGGATGATGGCTCTACCGCAGTTTGCTCTCAAAGCGATCGGACAACGTTTTGCTTAACTGCTATTACTGGATCGACGTTCTAGCCGATTTAACACACGGGTAATGAGTTCAGGCTCTACTATCGGTTTTTTCACGTAATCATCAGCACCGACTCTAAAAACTTGCTGCACCGTTTGCACTTCTGTATGGGCGGAGAGAAATAGCACGGGTAAGTTACTCCAGCGTAAGTCATGACGAACCACTTGGCATAACTCTATGCCACTATATTCCGGCATTTCTACGTCTAAAATTAGTAAGTCAGGGGATACGGCTTCTAGAACATCCCAGAAGCGTTGGGGATTTGCCAACGTAGTCACCTTTAGTCCCCAGGGTTGCAGCAAGTGGCGCAGCAGGGCGAGGATTTGCTCGTCATCATCCACGACTAAGACTTTAGCTTCCCCCAATTTCTGCTGATTAATCGCTTGAGTCACCGCGTGCAAAATTTCTGGGGGAGTCATGGGTTTGTGTAAAAAGGTAGCAGCACCTAGACGGGCGGCTTTTACGCGACTGCTGAGGTGATTTTGACTGGAAAAGATGAAAACGGGAATTTGTGAGTGTTGGTTAGCAAGTTCTGCTAGGAGTTCAAAGCCGTTTTCTTGGGTGTCAGCAAAGGTGAGATCCAGCAAAATTACATCGGGAGGATGTAGCGCGATCGCTCGTTTTGCGGCTTGAGGGTGAGGGGCGCTATTTACCTGCAATCCCCAGGCTTTTGCTTCGATTTCTATATGTTGAGTGAGGATCTGATCATCGTCAATAACCAATAATTGGGCTGGGGAAGTGGAAGAGGTTGGCGGATCACAGACAGGGGGCGCCACCTGAACAAGGGCGGGTTTGGTTGCGATCGCCTGTTGGAGTGAGTCTATTAAATGTTTCAGTTTCTGGGCGTCTGGCGGCGTTGCTTTTGTCTGAGTCTGCAAAAGCTGTTCGATTTCTCGTGCGATTTGAGAACCCTCTGCACAACCAAACGATCCTAATGAGCCAACTAATCGGTGTGCTTCCATTTTGGCATGTTCATAGAGTTGCTGATTCAGGGTTCCTGTCGCTAGGGTTAAACTCACTTGCCTAAATACGTCTAGCTTTTCCGGGAGGCTTTCTTTAAACTTTTGCCAGATTTTGGCAACCGCTGCCATGACTTTAGCTTCAGACGTGTCATGAGAGATTTCTACATTTTCCCTGATTTTTTTGTCTTCTTTTTCCTGAGTGGGTGCATCTTTGAGGCGATACCCTACGCCGTATACTGTTTCAATTAAATTAATTTTTATCCCGGCGGCTTTAAGCTTTTGCCGCAACCCTTTAATTTGGGTGGTTACGGCTTCCTCACCGGGAAATTCATCACTCGACCAAATGTGATTTAGGATAGCACTGCGGCTAAAAATACGTCGAGGATGACGGAGGAATAGTTCTAACAATCCGTATTCTTTGGGTGTTAAGCGTAATAATTTGCCTTTATACATCACTTCACCCGTATCCGGTTCTAGCCGCAGCTTCTCCCAGGTCAACACCTTTGATATTGTGGAGTGACGCCGCCGCAATAATGCCCGAATTCGTGCTATCAATTCGCACAGATCATAGGGTTTAATTACATAGTCATCAGCACCCGCCTCTAATCCGCGAATGTGATCGGCGCTACTCCCCTTAGGGCTGACGAGGAGAATCGGCATTTGAGAACCCTGATGGCGCAGTTTTTGGCATAGATGAATGCCATCTAGCTTTTGAGGTGTAACGTCTAAGACGGCTAAGTCATAGTGAGAGGTTTGAGCCAGTTCCAGTCCATGATCAGCATTCGTTGCTGCTTCAATGGTGTAGTTATGGGCTGTGAGTGCTTCAATCAGGGGTGAAGCTGTCGCTGGATCATCATCGACTATCAGAATCTTCATGGGAAAGGGGAGAATTGGGAATGGGGTTGCTCTGTATTCCCTTTGATCTTCACCTTTTTCTGAGGGATTCTTGACTGAAAAGTACACAATCCTCAATAAAAATTAAGATTTATTCAAGATAATAAACTTTTAGATCTATCGTTAGATAGATTCCTTAACCGCGACCCAACGACTAGCTATGGGCATCCGCCAACCTGTGCCAAATGCCCGATCGGTAATCTTTAATCCTGGTGGTGCTTGGCGGCGCTTAAATTCTGCCCGTGCTACCATTTGCATCACTTTATGGACAATCTCTGGATCATGTCCGGCGCCGATGATTTGGTGGGCAGATTGATGGTCATGAATCAGGCGTTGTAAGATATCATCCAAGATGTCATAAGACGGTAAGGAGTCTTGGTCAGTTTGATCCGGTTTGAGTTCAGCACTTGGAGGTTTGGCTAAGACATTGGCGGGAATAATTTCTAGTTGGGTATCCGATAATGGCTTTGGGGTAGCTTGGCTTGGCGATGCCTTAGCTTGGGTAGAATTAAGCCACTCACAGAGGGAATAAACGCGGGTTTTGGGAACATCTGCGATCGCGGCTAGTCCACCGTTCATATCCCCATAGAGAGTACAGTACCCCACCGCCATCTCTGACTTATTCCCCGTCGAGATTAGCAGATAGTCAAACTTATTCGCGATCGCCATTAACAAGTTTCCCCGAATCCGGGCTTGAATATTCTCCTCAGCTGTGCCAAATTCGGTGCCGGCAAATAGGGGTTCTAAACTTTGGTTATACCCCTGCATCAAGTCGCCAATGGGCAAGGTATGAGTTTTAATCCCTAAATTTTTGGCTAAAGCTAGGGCATCATCGATGGAGTGTTTAGAGGAATGGGGGGATGGCATGAGAACACCAAGTACATTTTCAGGTCCCAAGGCTTCTGTGGCAAGGGCAGCAACTAGGGATGAATCAATTCCCCCACTCAAACCAATCACCACCCGTTTAAAGCCACATTTGCGAGCATAGTCTCGGATGCCTAGAACTAAAGCCGACCATATTTGAGCATTTATACTCTCTGGGGCGGGTGCGATCGCACTCTGGCGTAAATCCCGTTGGAGTGGATCAAAGTCTACCAGCAAAACATCGGTTTCAAAGGCAGGGGCGCGACAAACCATTTCCCCGGCGCGGTTAAATCCCACACTACTCCCATCAAAGATTAAGTCGTCATTTCCCCCCACCTGATTGGCGTAGAGAATCGGTTGCTGATAACGCCTAGCGCTATGTTGCAACATAGCTTCCCGCAGTTGTTGCTTGCCCACACTATAGGGCGATGCGGAGAGATTGACAATCAAATCAACCTTTTGCTGGACTAAGTCGGTAATGGGATTGAACTGATAGGTACGCTTCCCCCAAAACTCCTCATCGTTCCACAGATCCTCGCAAATCGTCACGCCAATTTTAATTGGGGTAGCTGAGTGTGCCTCTAAGGTAAATGAATTACTCTCGACTCCGGCTTCAAAATAGCGGTTCTCATCAAATACATCATAGGTTGGCAACAGGCGCTTATGAAACACCTGCTGTATCTTACCGCCCTCCAACAGGGCAATACTATTGAATAAAGGTTTACCTCCCGAACTCTCAGCTTTGGGATTCGCTGTTACTGTTCCCACCAAAACTGCTAGGGTTGAGGGTAACTGTTGGGCTAAGTTGTCCAGACATTCTGTCATGGACTCCATAAAAGTGGGATTTAATAGCAAGTCTCGCGGCGGATATCCACACAGGGATAGTTCAGGGGTCAATAAGAGGCGGACACCCTGACGCGCCGCCTGATTCGCCGCATCAAGGATTTTTTGGGCATTGCTGGTTAAGTCGCCAATCGTGGGATTGAGTTGTGCGATCGCAAGTTTCATCAGAGACACTCAATAGGCTGGCTAGGTTCAAGCTAACATGTCATTAGTCGTTAGTCATTAGTTTTTGGTCGAATACGCTGTCTTTTTGACTTCTGTCTCAAAATTCCGCCACAAAATAAAATGAGAGGAACTAGCGGCGAAGACAACCGTCATGCCTTAGATTGAAAGCGACTGTGGTAATAGATCTCAAGACTAGATTACAAGAAGGTTATACCATGGGTGGTCTGAAGCATTTTACCTATCTCGGTACGGTTACGCTAATCTTCGGGTTAGCGTTGGCTTTCGCTGCACCTCGAATCAAAGCACAGTCGTTCGATATTAGTTTAAAGTTTCCTCCAGGAGAAAATATTGGCGCACCCCAGAGAACCGGCGGGGGCGGACAACGGGGTATTCCTTGTGTTACCGGAAAGACTCGCTTAACGGCGCTAACGCCAATGAATAATCTAACGACTACCATATCTTCCAACCCCAGCTTGTTTTGGTATATTCCCCCCACACAAGCGCAGTCAGCCGATTTTCTGCTTGTGGACGAGGAAAACCAGGAAACTTACTACTATACACAAATACCCCTAACCCAAGTACCCGGTATTTTAGAATTTAAGCTTCCTGATCACATATCTCTGGCAACTGACACAAGGTATATTTGGACATTGGCATTAGTGTGTAACCCTGATGATCGCAGTAATGATCATTTTGTTCGAGGTTTAATCCAGCGTCAACCGATTCAGAACGGAACCACCCCACCCGCAGAACTGCAAACCCTTCTTGATGCACTCGTAAATCAACCCGAACGGATCAAACAACGTCTTCAATACGAAGCCTCTAACTATGCCAAAGAAATGATTTGGGCAGAAACGCTGATGATTTTAGCTCGACTCTATCAACAATTTCCCCATGACTCCGCGATCGCAGATGAGATGCAAGAATTGTTAACATCGGTGGAGTTGGACAATATTCCCATTGAGTGTTTGGTTCACTCCTGTGCGGTTGAAACTCAAGATGCTGAGGCGATGAGAGAGTTCAAAGATTGATACCAAGTTGCAGTCTAAGGTAGAATCTGTCATGCTGAGCAAAACGCAGTGAAACGGAGTGACGCGAAGCATCTGCCCAGATTCTGACGCTCGTTCCTCGCTATCGCGCAAGCGTCACGCTTCGCTCTTCCTAGACATGA